>JBMUHF010000231.1:0-4050 GCA_050302555.1 Arenicellales bacterium
CAATAGCCAATCAAAGGGGTGCCGCTGGATTCTCCGTGAAATATAGGGAATTCCGGGAGGGACGTCGCTTCCCTAGACGAAAAGACGCGTCCCTGGTGTAAATCAGGCACCTGCACTGACATTCCAGAAATCAGGTCCAGCTGCATTCATATGGCCTTCGAACAACCGAAGAGCATGATAGCCAACGGTCTAAGCGAATTGGCTTCCTAGGATTGAGTCAATTCAGCCACGAGCAAATTCGACCTTTCTCCGTCCGTCGCTTACGGAGCTGCGACACGGTTTCTCTGTATTCCCTCTTCCAAAAATAACCTGGCAGTTTCGTCGACCGCGAACCGGCGCTTATACATCGAATCGTCGGAGAAAAACTTGTTGCGAGGCGTGATGATCTCTCGTCATCATGTCCAGTTCGGTCTATTGATCATTTCGATTACCCAATTTCTACAGCCCGACCGCCCTTCACAGTCAATCCGCGTAGATAATGTTAATCTAGTCAAGGCATGGTCCTATTCTATTGAACTAGCGGAGAAAACGTATTGATTACCCTTCGGCAAGTTGATGCTTTTCGAGCAGTCATGGTTACGGGCACCATAACAGGGGCTGCCGAGATGATGAATATCTCCCAACCCGCCGTCACTCGACTAATTCAAGAACTCGAGGGCGCACTCGGCTTCTATCTTTTTGCCCGACAGGGACGCCAGATCGTCCCTACGGTCGAGTCGCGAATGTTTTTCGACGAAGTGGAAGCCTCCTACCTTGGGCTCGGTCGGTTAACCCAGTCCGCGGCGAATATTCGCGAGCACAGGGAGGGCTGCCTAAGAGTTGTTACCGTCCCAAGCGTTGTGACCATGTTTATCGGACCGATACTCAAGGCGTTTAATACTGATTACCCCAATGTGTCGGTTTCTCTCGAAGTTCAGCCCACCCAAAGGGTCTTTGAATACATCACTTCTGGCCAGTGCGACCTCGGACTCTCTACGCTACCGATGGAGAACCCGGCAGTGGTATCGCGACCCGTCCTTCGCGGACAGTCTGTCTGTATTTTCCCAAAAGGACATCGCTTGCGCGCCAAAGCGAAAATCACCGCAAAAGACCTTAAAGGTGAAGAGTTCATTTCCTACCGCAGTGATTCGGTCTACCGTCACAGAGTGGATAAGGTATTCTCCAAAGCAGGCGTGGATCGCAAGCTCCGCTACGAGGCACGCACCACCGACACGATATGCAAATTGGTATCGAACAGAATTGGTGTATCTGTCATTGGCCCCTCCTTTCCCGGAGTAAAACTCGGGGGCGGCATTGAGGTGAGACCTTTCACACCCGCCTTACACGGAGACCTCGCGCTGTTCTACCTGAAACACCGGGAATCCGGCCGACTTATTCATGCCTTCTGCGAGACCGTGGTGCAGACGCTCCGCACGAGTCCCCAGCGCCGTTAGGTTCACTAGCCGCTCCGAACAGCAAGTGCCGTTTTGAACGCTGCGCGGGATTGCGGGCTATGGATCGCCTCGTAGTCCCTGGGAAATGGTTCGCCTGCCTCCACATGTAGAGCAACCAGGACTGGTCCCGGTGTCGCCAGAATTCTCGGTAGCAAACGGGAAAATTCACTGAGATCGGAAAACGTGTGCGCCTCGTTATAACCCGCCGCTAAAGCCATCGCCGCAAAGTCGACTGTTTTTTGGCCGGGGATCGGAAATTCCCCATTGACCTCGTAGATGCCGTTCTGACAAACAAAGTGCCAAAGGTTTTGAGGCTTCTGCTCCGCAATGGTAACCAGCGACCCGAGGTTCATCAGAAGACTGCCATCGCCATCCAACACTACAACGGGCTCCGCCGGGCACGCTAAAGCAAGCCCGAGGGCGTGACTTGACCCTTGGCCCATGGCCCCTGTGCACAGGTAATTCAATGGATGCGGTCTTATGCCCATCCAGTCGAATGCACTCTGGTATACGGGAACAACGATACCGTCGGGATAGTGCTGACTGAGTACTTTCAGGGCTTGGTCACGCTTCATGGTCATGCGTCACCCCCCCCCAAACCCTGGAATCAGAAACACCAACGGATGGGAGGACGTATAAGCCTCATCAATAGCCTCCGCAATTCCGCTAGCGTCAGCGGGCCCGTGCAGTATCTGATAACGGATGTTCATGGCCGTAAGAATGGGCTCGATGATGCGGACTCCATTTTGCTCTGACACCGCCGGCGCGCAGTCTTTTTCGATTCCCTGCAGGCCCACCATCATCACGATCGGTAACTGGTAGTCCATGCCCATCACCCGAATCGCGTTAATAGAATCCAAAAATCCGGTATGCTGGATAAGCAACAACGCCCGCCTTTCCGCATAGGACATCGCCGCACAGATCGAGATCCCCTCATCCTCCTTGCACACGTTAACCAGTCGAAACGACTGTTCCTTTGCAATCGGCCACAGCAGTTCATCACAGGTAACGATGTCGGGAAGCGCAACAACAAACTCAATTCCCGCCTGCGCCAAACCCGCGAGAATTTGTTCTCCGCTTAGAGGGTCAGTCACAGGTTTCCCGCCAACGCTGCAGCGCCAAAACGCACCGGGTCATCTCTGTCTCAGTCCCCATTGTAAAGCGGACACATGTCGAAAAATCGCCTCCGGTGAGGCGCCTTGTAGAGATTCCTTCTGCCTCGAGTGCCGCATGCGCTGCGGTGGCGCGCTGAGAATCTTCGAACTGCGAGAGAACAAAATTCGTCTGACTCGGAATCGCAGTGATCCCGAGCTTTGAAAGCTCTGCGGAGAACATCTCTCGAATCCGATGATTCTCCCTAACCACCATGTCAAAATGCGCCCGATCAGTCAACGCAGCTTCACAAGCGGCCAAAGCGGTCACCGAAATCGGGAAAGTGATCCCGATTCGGGCCAGGGTGTCAATGATCTCTTCAGGGCCATATACCCATCCAACCCTAAGGCCTGCTAAACCGAAAACTTTTGAAAAGGTTCGAGTCATCACCACATTGCTAGAGGACTCGATAAGTTCAGTGGGATCTTCATAATCCGGAGCGTCGACGTACTCAGCATATGCCGAATCAAGTACCAACAGCACGCGACTATCTAGCTTGGCTTGCAGCCGACGCACTTCTTCGCCGTTAAGGTAGGTTCCTGCAGGATTGTCAGGATTCGCCAGCATGACAATGCGGGTGTGTTCCGTGACCTGTTCCAGAATAGCGTCTACATCCGCAGTGAAGAACTGATCGGGCGCCGCAACGGGATTCGCATCGTTAGCATAGGCGTAATTTGGGATCTTGGGGTAGCCGTGTACTGTATGTATAAGTTCGTCGCCCGGGGAAAGGTAGGCCCGCGCGAGTCGAGCCAGCAGATCATCTGATCCGAAACCGCAACAGATGTTCCTGGGATTAATCGAAAAGCGGGCTCCCAGAGCATCCGCGAGACGGCTTGTTCCGTCCTCAGGATATCTCTCAACCCCACTCACACTTTCGATAATGGCTTCTCGAGCTCGCTCGCCGGGTCCATAAACGCTCTCATTTGAGGCAATAAAGATCCCCTCTGGAGATGCAGCCTTCGCCGTCGCCACCATGTGTCCACGGATTTTCTGTATACCGTCTCGCGGGAGAGGCCGGTCTGATAAAGTCCTCAGTCTTCCGCTCCTCTTAGCGCATCGTCACCAAAATACTCACGGATTTCCCGGGTGATAAAGTCACGTCGGTCGCTTTCTTCATACTCGTCAGCGGCAAAATAAATCTTTGCTACTTGTTTCTGAGCCCGGCGCATCAACTGCGCATCATCCGCTTCATCCTCCGGCAACCGTAGAACGGTATCACCACCGTATGTATGAAATGGAGCATCGTCTGAGCCCTGAGGATGCGCTACTTGCTTGCCGCGCTGTATAGAACGAATATCCTTCTTTAATTTTGTACGAAGCAGCGAGACACCTTCATCTGTGGTCCCCAGATATTCTCTCTGGTGAACATTTATCGGCCCCTGACTGGTCCAGGCCTCCCAGTCTCCAGGACTGGATAAGCGCTCCTCCTGTGTTCGGTGCGCTGTTTGGCCATAGAAATCAACCT
>JBMUHF010000232.1:0-3857 GCA_050302555.1 Arenicellales bacterium
CACTTCCAGAACGCCTTCGGCTACTGCGGTCTGCGCCTGATTTGTCGACGCGCCGATATGGTGAGTTCCGCAGGTATTGGGATGGCTAGCAAGCGCGGATGAAAATGTACCCTCACCTGAGGCAGGCTCATCCGCGTAAACATCCAGTCCCGCCCTGATCCCCTTGTCGCTCATGGCGCTGAGAAGCGCGTCTTCATCGATGACATCCCCGCGGGAAGCGTTAATGATAATAGTGCCCGGCTGGAGTTTTTCCAGAAATACAGCATTTACCAAACCCTTCGTTTCGGCCGCGCTGGGAACATGCAGGCTAATGATGTCGCAAGTCCCCAACAATGTATCAAGATCGGGCACTGTTTCAAGACCAAGGCGCGCCAACGTTTCCCGCGTTTGCGCACTTCGGGACGGTTTATCCACCACGTAGACATGGATTCCGAAAGCCCGGGCACGTTCGGCAACAGCGAGTCCAATCGCGCCTAAGCCGATGATTCCCATGTGACGGCCATACAGCCCCTGCGCGACTGAATATTTTTTCTTGTTCCAGTGACCCGCCTTGAGGTCGATAACATTTTCTGGAATTCTCCGGTCGATGGCGATAAGAAGACCTATCGCCAGTTCAGCGACTGCCGCTGCATTTTTGCCGGGAACATTACAGACCGGAATGTTGCGATTCGCTGCCGCCTCCTTGTCTATGGTGTTAGTGCCCGCCCCCGCACGCACCACCAGACGCAAAGATGCTGCAGCATCAATAGCCTGAGCGCTGACTTTCGTACTACGCACAACCAGGACCTCAGCGTCTCCAACCGCATCGGGCAAGGCATCGCCCACCAGGTCCGGCTGAAGGTCGCAGTGATGACCCTGATCCTGCAGCTGTTTCAGCTGTGGCTCGGGAAACTTATCTGCAAATAGAATCTTCAAACTTCCTCCAGTGCGCTACGATTAATGACAAAAGGGTGCGTATTCTACGATGATCGCAAAACAAACTTGCACGTTTTCGGAAAATTTATGCGATTAGAGCAGTACCGTAGCAGGCACAACATGAAGGGATCGGAAGGATTTCTTATGCTTTACCCGATGCCGTCCTTATGAAGGCGACGGACTCCCGGGTAGATCAGCCATCCTGACCCCCCCGCGACTGACTCCACACGAGGATGACTGGGAAATCAGCCGCCCAGAAATAACTCTCCAACCTTAGGGTTTTCAAGCAGTTCGCTGCCCTTACCTGCGACGGCGATCTTACCCGAGACCATGACGTAGCCAATGTCGGCAAATTCGAGTCCCTTTTTAGCGTTCTGTTCAACCATGATGATGGTCTTACCTTCGTTGTGCTGCAGGTCGTAGAGAATTTCAAACACCATGTCGATGAACCGCGGCTCAAGGCCGATCGACGGCTCATCCACCAATAACAACTCGGGATTCATAACCAGGGCACGTGAAATCTCGAGCAGCCGGCGCTCTCCACCAGATAACACTTTGGCCTGATGGTGCCGGCGCGCCGCCAGCGTTGGGTATTTATCAAAAACAGACTCCGCCGCCGCTCTTGCTTCGGCGGGCTGATTCTTGAGAAAACCTCCCATCCACAGATTCTCCTCGACCGTCATGCCGGGGAAAATCGACTTATCCTGCAGGATGTAGGCGATACCGGCCTTTCCCAGCTTTTCACTTGGTGACAAAGCTGTCACATCAGTCTGCGTGCCATCTTCGCCGATTAAAATGCTGCCGGAGAAGATATTGTTGAAACCAAAAATGGCATGCAGAACAGTAGATTTTCCAGCCCCGTTCGGACCAATCAGACACAAGGACTGCTTGCGACCCAGCCGCAGGTTAATGCCATGAAGAATATGCATCTGACCATATCCGGCAACCAGATCATTCAAGGCAACATAGGGTTTACCCTCTACCAGAGCATCTAACTGCTCCAGACTGATCTCTTCAGCAATAGCAGCCGTCTGCCGAACGACCTCCTCAACCGAAATGACCGTATCGACCTCTCCTGCCCCGTAGCCGCGCGTTGCGCTTTCCTGATCATTGCTCATCAGTGCGCTCCCAGGTAGGCGTCTATCACCCGTTGATCACCCTGAATATCTGACGGAGACCCCTGTGCAAGCAACTGTCCATGCGCTAAACAGTAAATGTGATCTGCCATGTTCATGATCACACGCATATTGTGCTCAATAACGAACAAGGTGATACCAAACTCTTCATTGGCTCGTCGTAGCCGGTCAATAAGCCCGTTAATCAGCGTCGGGTTGATACCCGCGGTCGGCTCGTCCAGCAGCAGACTGGTGGGTTCATTCATCAGTGCCATGGCAAATTCGAGCAGCTTCTGCTGACCAAAAGACAACGACCCGGCGCGCAAGAAACGCTTTTGGTAAAGACCTACAAATTCGAGCAAGACCTCGGCTCGTTCATATTGTTCAGGCCCGTTTCGACCAAAAGCATCAGCAAAACGCATTTTCCGGTGGGGCAGCGATATCAGCATATTATCGACGGCTGTCATCTGTCCGTAGATTCGTGTCTGCTGGAAGGTGCGTAACAAACCAAGACGTGCAATCTTTTGGACCGGTAGCGTTGAGATTTCCCGGCCCTCAAAGAGGATGCTGCCGGTATCGATAGGGTGATACCCGACAATGGAGTTAAAGAGAGTAGTCTTTCCCGACCCATTCGGACCAATCAGGCCTGTGATCGTACCCCTTTCCACAGAAAGCGAAATATCCGTGTTGGCCACCACGCCCCCGAAGGACTTGCTGACCTTGTTGACCTCGATGATGGCGCTCATGACTGATCATCCCTTGCTACCTCGTCCGCTTTAGCTGGGAGACTGAACCAGTGCGGCTTTCGCTCCATCAACCAACCAACGACACCGCCCTCGAAGTAAACCACCGTAGCAACGATCAGGACACCCAACGCCACCCATTGCCATCCCAGAAGATAAGTCCAGGTCACTTCCTTGAATACATGGAATAGGATAGCGCCTACAACCGGACCCCAGAGCGTACCTTTGCCTCCCAACAGGGCGCAGACCACCATAAAGATACCAAGATTGATCGTCTGATAAGCCGATTCCAAAGGTTCAAAGTGGATCAGCTGAAATGCGGAAATGGCGCCGGCGACTCCGACAAAAAAGGCTGCCATTGCCCATGTCGCAAGTTTGTACTGCAGCGTATGGATGCCCATAGCTTCGGCTTTTTCCTCGTCATCACGGATGGCGTTGATCGCCGCACCGAAACGGGTGGTGTAGAGCCATTTTAGAAAAAGAAACAACGCCACCCCGGTGGCAGCAAAAAGAAAATAGAAGAGAATCTTGCCATTCTCAAAGTCGCCCGGATACACCGGGAGTGCAATGCCCTGTCCACCCCCTACCCATTCCCAGTTGGAAACGAGTTCACCAGCAGCGATGGCAACCCCTAAGGTGCCGATAGCAAAATAAGGGCCCCGAAGACCAAACGTGATATAGCCGATCACAACCGCGACCACCGAACAGAAAAGACCTGCTGCCAGCATACCCAGAAACATGCCGGTGAAATACTGGCGATCAGTAAATTCGTAGATTCCTCCACCAGAAGAACCGGTGTACTCACCCACATCATAAGCCAGCGCAATGACGACGACTGCAGCGACGTACATACCGGTGCCATAGAAGGTAATGTTGCCGAGCGAGTTGTAGCCCATCTGGCCACCGGTCATATCCCAGGTTAAGGCTACGATGATCATGAGCCAAACCGTTGCCAACTGAGTTTTGAATACCGGAAACACAAAAGGTGCGATGACCATAAAAATAATCAACACAAGGTAGAAAACCGCCCTCTTTCCCATCAGCATGACCTTTTCAACTTACTGGAGGCTCTGCCTAACCCGCC
>JBMUHF010000233.1:0-1427 GCA_050302555.1 Arenicellales bacterium
CTTCGGCGGGCAGCGGTCACCATCAGCGCGCTGAGCGCGAGATACCAGAAAAGCGTCCACCATGGCATCGAGAGGCCTAGGAAAGTCCAGGAGATATCAGCACACTCTCCTGATCCGGTGAAGGCTTTCTGCAGGGCGTCAGCCAACGGCATGTTCGACAGCATGAACTCAAGCCCGGGCCCGCATTCCGGCACTTGGTCTGCCGGCAGGCTCTGAAGATAAATATGCCGGCCCGCGACCCCGGTGCCCAGTATTCCTGCCAGCACTGCGAGCGAGGCGTAGGCCTTGCGGCCGATCCTCTTAGGGTTGTGAATAGCGCCGACGAGCGCGATGCCTCCCAGCAATATGAATGCGATCCGTTGAAAGATGCACAGCGGGCAGGGGTCGAGGAATTCCCGGTACTGCATCCAGTAGGCGTACCCAAGGAGGCCGGCGCAGGCAAGAAAAACGACCAGCCCGGCGGTGCGGAACATCGAAGGGGACTGTGAGAGCATGAGAATATTTTACCGCGTCCTTGTGCAGCCACCGTAAGCGGTTGTTGACGGGCAGTCACGCGGCCGGGCAAGCGGGCAGTGCCCACCTCGCCACCCGGCGCTATTGCGAAATTATTGTCCGCAGTTCATCGATGTCGGACTGATTGGAGCAAAGAATCGCGCTGTTAATGGCAATGATGTCTGTGACTCAAGCTTGAACTTAAAGAAACCGACGATTTATAACTGAGAGATTCAACTACGTGATAACACGCAGCGACTACTTGGAGTCAGCGCAGACCCAACCCGGCGGGCGTTTCATCCCGTGACCGTAAACATAGTCTCCGCTGGGTTGTTGCGCCAGGGTGGTACAGCCCGATAGAGCGGTAGCTGCAAGAATAATAAGTACCGCGTTTGCAGTATGACGGGTGATTTTCATTTCAGCGTCTTCCGGAGCATGTCCATCCTGTGGACTTGGGAACGGGGTTGCCGGAGCAGTGTACCGAGCCGCTTTCTGCCGGTATGGCGGCGGCTTTGCATCCGGCGAGAAAAAACAGCACGACACAGCCAGAGAGTATCCGGATGGCAAGGCTTCGCTTTTGTGATTTAAATTTTTTCGCCGTATTCCTTATGACCGTTTTACCATGGCCTCGGGGTGGACAGGTTTTGACAAACCGACTGTCGGTGGCACATTCTCTCGGTCTCGGGCGATCTCAGCAAGCATTTCGGTTCCTAAATCAGTTCCTCCATATGGAGGGGTGACACGATATAGTCTATTTATTATGTGGAGAGTCCCAAGAGCGTGTCTGATGAGCCTCGGGCTAATAATTTACGCCGGACTGGCGTGGAGTTTGCCTGAATGCAAGGTGCCTCAGGGCCTTAATCCTGATGACGAGGCGAACTACTGCATGATCCATACCTTCCGTACGGCCTGCCTTTTGGGTCTGGGATACGACC
>JBMUHF010000234.1:0-3022 GCA_050302555.1 Arenicellales bacterium
GGGCGGTATGCGCACATCGCCTCCGCCGTGATGAGTGTCACCACAGCGAAGGTTGCCGGTGTCCAGCATATCATCGCCTGTTCTCCGACACGAGGCGACGAGGGAGTGCATCCATCGATTCTTTACACTGCCGACCTTGCCGGTGCAGATACCATTCTGGCGCTCGGCGGAGTTCAAGGTGTCGCGGCACTGGCGTTCGGTCTTTTTTCAGGACATCCGGCCGACATACTGGTGGGTCCAGGCAACCGCTTTGTCGCTGAAGCCAAGCGCATTCTGTACGGCCGAGTCGGCATCGACATGTTCGCTGGCCCCACCGAGATCGCCGTGATTGCCGACGAGACCGCCGACCCGGACATCGTGGCTTCCGACCTTGCTGGGCAGGCTGAACACGGACCAGACTCTCCCGCATGGCTGATCAGCACCTCCGAACGCCTTGCTCAAGATGTCATCAAAAGAGTCCCCGGCTGTATTGCACGACTCGGAGAACCCAACCGCAGTGCGGCCGAAAACGCCTGGCGGGATTACGGCGAGGTTGTCGTTGCCGAATCGCGCGAAGAAGCGGTTCAGCAGAGTGACCACTATGCTCCGGAGCACCTGGAAGTCCACACCGTTGATCTTGACTGGTGGCTCTCCAACCTTACCAACTATGGATCTCTCTTCCTGGGTGAGGAAACCACTGTCACCTACGGAGACAAAGCATCCGGGCCTAACCATATCCTCCCCACCAAGGGTGCCGCACGTTACAGCGGAGGCTTGAGCGTCGGCAAGTTTATCAAGACGGTGACCTGGCAGAGGATGAACCGGGAAGCCAACCGAGACGTAGGCGCGGTGAGTGCCAGAATCTCCCGGGCAGAAGGCATGGAGGGTCACGCCCTGTCTGGAGATGATCGTCTGCACAAGTATTTTCCTGATGAACAATTTGAACTGCAGGCACCGTGACCACACCGGTATCGTCACTCTTTGATCTCAACGACCGAACTGCTGTCGTCACCGGAAGCAGTTCGGGGATCGGCCAGGCGATTGCTGGCTTTCTGGCCCAGGCAGGAGCCCGCGTCATTCTGGTCGCCCGGCGTCAGGATCGTCTGGAAGTGCTGGTTGACTCGATCAGGCGGGGCGGCGGGGAGGCGACAGCTCTCGCCGGTGACCTTGGTGAGGTTGAAAACATCTCCGACATCGCCGCGCGCTGCCAGGAAGCCTTCGGCGCTGTGCATATTCTGGTCAACGCTGCCGGCGTCAATCTGAGACAGCCGGCTGAGGACGTTACACCACAAAGCTGGAACCAGACCATCCAACTGAACCTGTCGACACCTTTCTTTTTCGCCCAGGCCCTGGTACCGGAAATGAAAGCAGCCGGCTACGGCCGCATCATCAACATCGCCTCGCTGCAGTCCGTGCGGGCCTTTCCAGATGGAATTGCATACGGGGCCAGCAAAGGCGGCGTCTGCCAGTTAACGCGGGCGATGGCCGAGGCGTGGTCATCTGACGGCATTACCTGCAACGCGATCGCGCCCGGATTCTTTCCTACTGAGTTGACCGCACCAGTCTTCGACAACAGCAAACGTCGCAGGTGGGCGGCAGATCAGACCGCAATAGGCCGCAACGGTGAACTTAAAGATCTTGCCGGCATCAGCGTCTTTTTGGCATCACCAGCATCGGGCTACATTACCGGCCAGACGATTTTCGTCGACGGCGGTTTCACAGCAAGGTAGCTGTAAAGAAGGCGCTAGTCAGTCTCGAACTGATAGTAAGACTCGTTCAGGTAGGCGACGATATCGTCTATCTCGTGCTCGTTAAGCCCGACTTTGGTCTGCTCATTGCAAAAAGCAACCTGCCCCATCAGACCCTCGATACTGTTGACCCGGCGCTGGCTTCTAAGATAGATGTCGCTGCCGTCTCCCCCAAACATGTTGACATGGCAACCTAGGCAAAACTGATCATGCAGCGGTCCACCGTCTTCGGCCTCGCCTGCGAGCAGGGCAAAGACCGGGAGCGAGGCCACAAGCAATGTGAGGGCTGCAAATCTTCGATATATGCTTTTCATCGGTTATGTCCTTGATAACACAACAACCGGTTCATTATCGTCTATCGGCGAGCGCACCGTAGGCGCCAACCTAGACAAGCGATATTGAGACTGACTGATCCAGATCCTGCTCAACCAGATTGTCTCCTCTGCCGCCCCGGTCAACGACCAGAAAATCCTGCTGCTTAAGCACAAGTAATGGATGATGCCAGGTCCCCGGAAGGAAGTTCACGCCCTGATTCCCTCTGGCACTGAATACGGTGATATCGCCTGCGCTGACCTTATCCGATGCTTGGGCGACCGCGACGAGATAGGCATGATCCTGAAGTGGCATAAAGAGCTGTGAGCCCAGGGGGTGTTTTTCCATCATGGAAAGAACCAACGGCTCAGGGTACGGCGACGCCCGAAAGATGTTGACCAGCGGATGGCCATCACCGGAAGACACGTCGACGCGGGCAAGATCATGAAAACGCTGCGAGGTGCCCTGGTTGATATTGATGGTAGTGTCCGAACGCGCTTCTATGACATCACCAAACGCCGCAAAGGCTTCTACAGTCAAAGGCTGTGGCGTTAATGAAAGAGCTTGCATCTCAGCGCCGGGGCTTGCCGAATACCCGAAAGCGGCTGACCCCGCCATCGGGAAAAATATTGAGCCGCAGACAGTTGACGGCGCCGATATCGTTGAGCGCCCCTCCTTCAAAAAAATGTTGGCGGTCCATCTCGAGCTTGGATGGCGATAACAGTTCCGGCCAGTCGCCCGCCTGCTGGCTCAAGGCCGCATCATCCAGACCTTCCACCAAGGCCGCCTGCACCGAACAGCGGTCAGGGTAGTTGCCCTTGAAGTGCGCCGTATCGACCTCGATCTTTTCGATGAGCCCGGTACCAATATCCAATCGTTACCGGGCTCGCGCCGGCGGCGGGTTTCCCAGCCATCTCCCATGTTCACGCCACGTCCTTCGGTCAGGATGCCCATTACGGTAACCCTTGGGTGATCCTGACCGA
>JBMUHF010000235.1:0-2358 GCA_050302555.1 Arenicellales bacterium
GCCTTGCCCAAGGGACATGACATAACCCCTAATACAATCAATAGACTTAAGTAGTAGTGACCCGAATTTTTCACTGTATCGGGTTTTACCAGCTCTTGCCTGATCCAATAGGCTCTCGAGTTCATGCGCATAATTAGCCAGGCGAGATTCCTTAATAATTCCTGCGCCACCCTTGATGGTGTGCATCCCCCGAAAAAGTGCATCGATAATAGTGTGATCGTCGGGGTGGGTTTCCCACTCGAGGATTAATCCTTCTAAATCATTCAGGAGCTCCCCCGCCTCTTCGATGAACTCCTCGAACGGTAATAATTCCTGTTCCATATTCGACCTAAAGTTCTGAGCTAACTGGGGAGTAGTTCGGCCTGGACGGGACTATTCTAGCTTCTCACGGCTCATCTACACTCCACCTGCCCAAACTTTACTCCAACCTGCCAGGGAAAATTCCAGGAATGGTCTCGCCTGATCAGAAGCGTGTCAGGATCCCTTCCCATTCGGGACGGGCTTTAGTCAATAGCAAAACAACCGTGATTCTAGTAAAGGCGAACGATCTTCCAGAACGGGCACAATCTGTGGATCCCTAAGCCTAACGGGATTGGACTCCCCACTATCGCCCCCAGCAGACCTCGAGCTGATTCCGATACGTACAGGTCTATTGAAAGAAAAAACCCCGCTCGGTTGGCGGGGCTTTCTGCGAACCGTGGAGCCTGCGGTTAACTCTCTGCGAGCACGCTGACGGTTCGCCGGCTCTTTGGGCCCTTGATATCAAACTGCACCCTGCCTTCCTCGAGCGCGAACAACGTATGATCTTTACCTAGGCCGACGTTTACACCAGGGTGAAAAGCTGTACCGCGCTGGCGAACCAGAATATTTCCGGCGCGGACCACTTCCCCAGCGTACCGCTTAACACCAAGTCGTTTGGACTCTGAATCGCGGCCGTTTCGAGAACTACCGCCTGCTTTTTTATGTGCCATTTCCGTTAACCTCCAGCGTCTTGCCGGGCTTAATGAGTGATGTCCGTAACGCGCAACTGTGTGAATGACTGACGGTGACCCTGAGTGCGCCGATATTTCTTCCGTCGCTTCATCTTGAAGACACGGATCTTCTTATCACGCCCGTGCGCGAGAATTTCGGCCTTGACGCAGGCGCCATCGATGGTGGGACTCCCGACGGCAACCTGCTCGCCGTCTGCGACCATCAGTACCTGGAGCAGATCGACAACGTCGCCGGGCTCGCCGGGAAGTTTTTCAACCCTGACACTGTCTCCCACACTGAGTCGGTACTGCTTGCCACCTGTTTGAACCACTGCGTACATTTTTCTGTTCCGGAATTTCTTTCCCCGAATCAACCTTTTAGGATTGGGGGAACGAGCTGAGTCAACACTTCGAAGGGCGCGAATTTTAGGCGAAACCGCGATTTCGGTCAATGGGATGTACCGAAAATCCCGCAGTGCACGCTATGATTCGGGTATGGGAACCATATCTTCAATTTCCAATGCCCTTTCGGGCGGCCAGACACCGAGACAACTCCTAGATCGGGTCAATTCTCTGATCAAAGACGATATGGCGGCTGTCGACCACCATATCCAGAACGAGTTGAGATCAGATGTTGTCCTGATTGAGCAAATTGGGGAGTACATTGTGGGCGCAGGTGGCAAGAGGCTGCGGCCGGTGACACTGCTTCTAGGGGCTCATGCCCTGGGGTACAAGGGCACGGCGCACATTGATCTTGCTGCCGTCGTCGAGTTCATCCATACCGCGACACTGCTTCATGATGACGTTGTCGATGAGTCCGCCCTCCGACGCGGTCGCGAGACTGCAAACGATCTCTGGGGGAACGCGGCTTCAGTCCTGGTGGGAGATTTCCTGTACTCCCGGGCATTTCAGATGATGGTCGCGGTCGGCAACCCGAGAGTGATGGATATCATGGCTCAGACCACCAACGCCATCGCCCAAGGCGAGGTCATGCAGCTGATCAACAGTCACAATCCCGAGACGGGGGAAGCGGCGTATCTTGAAACCATTACTCGCAAGACGGCCAAGCTTTTTGAGTCCGCAGCCCGACTGGGCGCAGTTCTTGCGCAGGCGAGTCCCGCAGGCGAACGGGTCCTTGGGGAATTCGGCTTGCACTTAGGGATCGCCTTTCAGATGGTGGATGATGCGCTTGATTACTCTTCAGACGCAAAACAGATGGGAAAGAATGCCGGCGATGATCTCGCTGAGGGAAAGATCACCCTTCCGCTGATTCATGCGCTGGAACGATCTGATTCTGCTGGACGGAAAATTATCGAAGATGCCGTGGAGACCGGAAACCGTGATGCTTTCCCAGAGATTCGACGAATTATTGAATCTACCGGGGCGC
>JBMUHF010000236.1:0-22006 GCA_050302555.1 Arenicellales bacterium
AGCCAAGTTTAGGCGTTTTGTGGAGCACTGAGATGATTCAGCGGGCTGAAATTTCAAGAAAATCCCGACGCCTTTAAGGCGCCGGGCTAATCAAAAGGAGGAGAAGCACTCATAGTGCAAAGCCATGGTACTAAGGCCTGGTCGGGAGCGATGTGATGGTGATCACCCATTTCAAGACTTAGTACGTCGTTCCTGCTCGGGAGGCAAAACCTCCGGCGAAAACCCAGGGCCGACGACTACAAAAGGTAAAAATTAGAAACACTTTTAAATCATAGCAAGGCAGCGAACTGAGATGGCCGCGATGTCAGATGATGGGGAGTGTGCCGGCGTAGGGCTTCATCACCACACACTCTTCCAGGAGCGCCGTGACACTGTAGACTCGCAACCCTTGCCTCGACCCTGCTCAAGGCCCTTTAATCTGCGCCAAACAGGAGGTATCGCGTGAATAACTTACGGCTGGTCTATTTTAAGATGAGGGCGCTTGCAGAAGCCCCGCAACTGATGCTGAACTACACGGGTACTCCGTATTCCTATGAGATGGCCTGGGAATACTTTGGGCAACCCTGGAGCGAAGTCAAAACCTCAGTGCCTTACCGACAGTTACCCATGCTGGTCGTGGATAACGACACCAGAATCTGCCAAAGCGGCGCCATTACCCGGTTTTTGGCGCAACTAACGGGTTTGCAGCCTGAAGATCCACTGATGCGTGGCGAGGTGGATGCCTTGTACGAAACATCCCAGGAAATGTTTATGCCGTTGAATCCGACGATCAACTTCGCCGTCGGTGAGAAATTCGAATCAATGAGGAGCGAGTTGCTAGAGCAAATCCAGCCTCGCCTTGCAGATTTTGAGCGTCTACTGAATGCCAAGCCCGATATGCCGTTTTTCTTTGGTGAGGCGCCGTTCTACTGTGATTTTGGCGTCTTTCACCATGTGAATCTCGCCCTGTTTCTGGATGAAGGGCTACTTGAGGCCTACCCGTGTCTTAGAGAATTCATGTCCACTTTGGCGGGTCTTGCCGGCGTGAGGGAATATCTTGCTAACCGACCTGAGTTGATTGGTGTCGGCACTCAACCCCAGTTGGTGATAGACGGGGTGGCAAGACCTACCGGAGTCGTCAACGAATAAATGCTGATGTTTATCAAAGGAGTCTGGATTGGGCGAAAAAAAACGATGTGAATGGGCCTCTGGCCATTCTGACTACTTTGACTATCACGATGAAGATTGGGGGAAGCCAGAAGAAGATGATGATATGGTTTTCGAGAAATTATCTTTAGAGCTTTTTCAATCAGGCCTGAGTTGGAGAACCATCCTAAATAAACGAGAAAATTTTAGAAAGGCATTTATTGGTTTTGATATATCTAAAGTTTCTCGGTTTTCAGAACCTCAAATCTCAAAATTACTGAAAGATGAAGGCATTGTTAGGCATCGAGGAAAAATCGAGGCTGTTATTGGCAATGCAAAGGAGGCTAAAAAGTTGATTAAAGAGTACGACTCCTTGAATCATTATTTTTGGTCTTTTGAGGCCTTGGAGGCTAAAAATAATCGGTCTGATATAGGCAAAACAGAAACCTCAACGCTTATCTCGAGAGATCTCAAGAAGAGAGGTTGGAGATTTGTAGGGCCGACGACCGTTTATTCATTTATGCAATCCCTTGGCATTGTTAACGACCACGACAGAGAGTGTTTCAGATATCCGCAAATTGAAAAGAGGATAGCCTCATTTAGAAAAAAGACCTTGCGGTAAAAAGGTGTATTTTTGTTTGCTTTTTTATTGTTTCGAGAGCCGTTATTGTCGATGTTTAGGATGTGAATTCCTGGAAGTTTGTTGAGGAGCGACGTTCAGGCCGTAACGCCGATTAAATTTGAGAGAAAAATTATGGAGCAAGCATGAAAGTCGCATATATTTTTTCCAGCCAGGGACATACGGTCTCGTATAAGTTAGGCAAGATGATTCTGCCGCAACTGGAAGAGCGGGCCCACGGTCCAGAGGTAGCCGGGATGTTCTTTTTTGAAGATAACAACTATGTGCTCGTAAAAGGCGACCCCCTCGGGGAGCGTCTTGCTGTGGTTGCCCGGGAGCAGAAGATCCTACTGATGGGCTGTGATCAGTGCTGTTACGAGCGAGAGATTGAAAACAAACTTGTCGATGGCGCCGTGATTGGATGCTTTCCTAATCTCTATGAGGGGCTTGCATCGAATATGCCGGATCAGGTTATCACTCTTTAGCGGTCTCGGATGGGTACTTTCGTCTATCAGACTGCCTTTCGACCGTAGAAGCCGAGGTTTTCTTCGTCGCTGAAGCGTGCACCTTCGTATTGATAGTAGGAGAACACCGAAATAATCCGGTCACGTGACCCCTCGACCTGAGTTACACGATGGAGCGTATTCTTGCCGCGGAACACGTTTAGCGTACCCGGTTCGACAGCCAGTTCTTTTCGATCTGGATCCCTATGCTGCAGGAATGCGCCCACACCTTCGTAGTTGGGGTCTTGATCGCTTCGTAGCCCGGTTCGGTATTCAAAGTTGCCGCCCGAATCAGGCGATTGCAGTAACAGTGTTGTCGTGAATTCAGATCGATCGAAGTGCCAGTTCAGGGCCTCTCCATTACGGTAAGCCATCACGTTGAGACATGCCAGAGGATCATCCATTGGATAAAGTGCGGGTTTTTGCATTACCGCTGCCAGAAAATCAGCCAGCGGTGGCCACAGATAAAGTTTGATCAGGGCTGAGCCCGGAATCTGATCGGCGCATACGGTATGGTTTGCAGTCTCAAACTCCGTTAGGGCTGGGTGCTCGGGCTCAAGCCCCTCAATTTCCGAGAGAAAATATACGTTGTGGCGGCGTCGATGAGTAAATGAACTGGACTGAATGACGGGGATTATCTTGTTGACGATCTGCTCAAGCATTCTGGGCCGGATGAGTCCGGGAAGATTAAACATGCCATCACGACTAAGCGCTTTCTGACAATCCTGGATCAGCGCTTGACCCTCTGCGCTTTCAAGCTTGTCCAGTGGATAGCGATCGAGATCGACAATGTCAGTCATGCTGCTTTAAATGAGTGCTGCATCTGACTTATGTAAGATCTGCTTATTCATTTTCGACATTGTAGTCTTGATAAGCTATTGGTGTTCCAAATTTAACCATGTTTATCACGCAGTTCAGAGATGACCCTATCAGGGCTAAAAGTTCTTCCTCCAGTGATCACCTTGGCGGCGGTGTTAACCTCAAGTGCAGATACTTTGGATCAGCCTTCCTCGAAAGTGATGGTCAGAGGCTGCAAGGCCATGATCGTTCAAAAACAGGATCCCGATACACTCCTTGCTCAAGATACGGAGTTAGGCCTTGCAGAGCAATCCTGCAAAACCCAAGAAGAAGCCGATCTTTTGGACGCCATAACCGCTCAGCGTAAAAAAGAAGGACAGAGGCAGCGTCTTAAGGGTTTGGGACTAAAGAGATCGCCAGAAAGTGAGTGACTGACCGTATCATGTTAATTGCGGGCAAGTTGCCGATAGATCGCAAACAAGGCGTAAAGCACCACTGCCCCGAGCAGTGACAGGGGGAAGCCCGCCGGCCCGATTGCCGTCATCGCGGTGCCTGCCAGGAAGGGTCCCAATAGCCCGCCGATGCCAAACAACACCGAAAAGACGGCATTCGCGGAAACCAGTTCTACGCCCCGAAAGCGCTGACCCAGGAGTGTAATACCGACGGTAAAAATTCCACCCATTGCACCCCCCCAGATGCTGACGACGGTCCATAACGCGAGGGTTTGTGGCTGCCACCAGGGCTCGCGACCGCTTGTTATTAGTAGCGGAAACAGCAGGATGCAAAGCATCAGCATCAGGACGCACAAAATCAGTAGCCAGTGGCGATTGAATTTATCGGCCAGCCAGCCAATAGGGTACTGGAAGAAAATCGCTGCCACCGCGCCTACCCAGATAACGGCATACCCTGTCTGACGAAACTGTGCTCCGAGCACGTCCATAGTGTAAAGGTGTGCAAAAGACTGCATCGCGCCTTCCACAATGCCAAACATGGCAGATGACAGCAACACGGTGGGTGCGGCAAGAAAAACTGTTGCGAGGCCCAGAGCGATCCCCTGTTTACCGACTCTCAACCTGATATCGAGTTTTCGGGCAGGCAGCAGAAAACAGGCGGCGATTACTACTGCTACCAGACCCCACAGGAATGGCCAAAAGGTGTCCGGATCAAGATAGGCACCTAGCACTGGACCGACGGCCCAACCGGCCATACCCACCGTGACATAAATCCCCATCCAGCGCCCTCGAACCCTGTCTTCCACGATCTGGTTTATCCAGGTATCTCCTGCGGTAAATAACAGTGAGTTTCCGACACCCAGAAGGAAGCGGATCACAAGCCAGGTCTCAAAACCACGAAAGGTCGGCAGCGCTATCAAGGTAACGGCGACAATCACAAGACCAAGCAGAATCGCCTTGAAAAATCCCAGGGCCGGGATAATTCGTGGGGCAGCGAGTGCGACCACAATGATGCCGGCGAACTGCGCGGCAGCATTGATACCGATCATGGATTCAATATAGCCCTGATTGCGCAAGGCCTCGGCCAGAATCGGCCAATTCAGGGAACTGGTGATCGACACCACTGCCAGTGCAGCGATGAGGGCAATCATGCACCTTATTCGTTGGGGGTGAGACAGTTCAGTCATCTAGATAAATAAAGTGGCTTGTGAAGATTTGATGCTCCTGCCTCGGACATGGATGATAAGGTTTATCGATGAAACCATCTATAAAGCTCATGCCATGGTCCGCTTGACTGTAATTGTTGCCATTACTTTTCTCTCGAATTTAGCCTTTTTGCACAATGATCACGCAGCGGCGCATCAATGGGATGTTCCAGTACCGTACCTGCCGGAGCGGCTGCAACTCGTCAGAACGGGGAGTTGTCCGAATTGTGAGCTCCCGGATACAGATCTCAGCTACAAGGTGTTAGCGCATGCTGAATTAAACGGTGCAAATCTCCGTAGGGCCAACTTTATGCGGACAGAGCTTAAGTATGCAAAGCTAATCGGAGCAGATCTGAGGTTCGCGAATTTTACTTGGGCAGATCTCTATCAGGCAGACTTCACGAATGCAAATCTCTCAGGGGCCTTGCTGGCCGAATCACGGAACCTATCGGAAGCCATCTTCTGCCGGACTGTAATGCCCGATGGCGCAGTCAGTAATCTCAACTGCTAGCAGAAAAGAGATTCAGGTTAGGAGTAACAAGAACCCACAACCGATGAGCAGTAAGCGAATCCATGTAGCGAGCGGCGCGATCACTCCATAGGATATTGCTGACAAACTGAAGCCGATCTTTGTAGCGGCGAGCAGTGCCTTGCCAGGAGCATGTTCCAAGGCAATGAGGTCTGGATTCGCGACCATGCCCAAAGGCACCAGATAGAGCCCAATGCCAAGCGCCATTGCGCTGACGGCAACCTTTAGCCAGTTTTCATTGACCATTCCAGCGGCGATAAACACCGCGCCGCACACTGGCGGGGTTATCGTTGACAGCAGGGCAAACCAGAAGACAAAGAGATGTGTGGTCAGCAGGTCCAGACCAAGATTCTGTAATGCGGGACCAGCTACCGATACGCATATTATGTATGCCGCTGTCGTGGGCACTTCCATACCGAGCAGCAGGCAGGCCAGTGCAGTAAGAAGCAACGCGGGCCATAACTGATCACCGGATACCGATATGATCAACGACGTTATCTTGATGCCGAGCCCCGTTTGCGCAAGGACGCCGATCACAATACTGGCACAGAGAATGATCGAAGCAATCGTGGCGATCTGAGTGCCGGAATTAATACAGGCACTCTCCAGGCGTTGGAGTGTTCGGGGCAGGGAAAAACTGAGCCGCTTGTCAAAACTTAAAAGCACAAAGGCGGAGACGATAGCAACACAGGCAGCATACTGCGGTGTATAGCCTCCCACCAGCATACGCTCCAGCAAAATTGTAAAGGGTACTAAAAAGAAAAGTGTCGTGATCACTACAACCCTAAAGTTCGGTTGATCGTTTTTGCCGAGAGCGCCAAGGTCGTACCGGCGGGCGTATGCGTTAATTCCGGCCCAGACGGTTATGAAATAGAGCAGGGCCGGCAATAGCGCTGCCGCCATGATGCCGGTGTAGGGGACGCCGGTGAGTTCTACCATGACAAAAGCGCCTGCCCCCATGAGTGGAGGCATGATCTGACCGCCTGAGGATGCGACGGCTTCGACTGCGCCTGCGAGGCGTTTTGGATAACCAAGACGGGTCATTGCCGGCATGGTGATGGCGCCGGTTGAGGCGACGTTCGCCGAGGCCGAGCCGGAGATGGAGCCGAAAAGGGCAGAGGAAAGAACCGAGACCTTAGCAGCGCCTCCTTTTAGGCGGCCGGCTGCGGCAGTTGCCAAATTCATGAATCCTTGCCCGGCCTCACCCGCATTGAGGACTGCACCGAAGATTACAAAAATCGCGACGATACTGACGGAAATGCCGGTGAGTTTCCCCCAAATTCCTCCTTCGGCAATAGTGAGGGTGCCGAGAAAACTCTGTAGAGGAAGCCCTGGGTGACCAAACTCACCCGGCAGGTATTGCCCCCAGATTCCGTAGGCCAGTGCCAGCGCTGCCACCAGCGGTAGAGGCCAACTGATCGCTCTACGCGCCATCTCGAGAACAATCAAAAGTAGTGTAATCGCTACTGCTGTTTGCAATGAACCGCTCAAATAGCCGTACTGATCGGACAACGCAGATTGGTTGGCTACGATATAGAGGCAGCATGCGACTCCGGTAGCGACCAGGAGTGCGCCGCTCGCACGCCCGGCCGTGGTTTGTGCGGCGAATATAAAAATCCAGGGCAAAGCCAGTGCCATATGTAGTGGGCGGCTTACCAGATTAGGTACCAGCCCGCTGAAGATGAGCGCGATATGGAACACGATTGAAGTCGCGCCCAGGATGATCCACAGACTTCTTGAAAGCGACATACTAAGGACGAGGCGCGTGCAAGAGCACACGCGAGTTTGGCCAAGGCTTAGGGCGCAAAACCCAGCCTATGTTGCAAAACCTCCGCCCCAGATTCGGGGCGGAGGTTAACTCGATTAACTGCCGGCAGGCAGGCCCATGCCTGCTTCCTGGTAGTAGCGTTTAGCGCCCGGATGAACCTTGCCGTAGATATTCTCCAGAAGAGTGGCTGAAACACCGTTCCACCAGGCAGCCGCTGCCCCCATATCGGATTTTTGCTCCCAGTAGGTCTTGGTCAACTGATAAGCGGTTTCATCATCCATGCTGGTGGTGGTATGCGCTACCACGGGCAAAGACGTGGTCATGATTTCATGATCAACACCGGCATAAGTACCGGCGGGAATCACGAGTCTGGTACGTTTCGTCTTGGCGATCTGCTCGTCAGACAACGAGAGGACAGTCACGCCCGTACTGGCGGCCGCTTCAATAACGTTGGGAGCAGGATAAGATCCTGCGGTAACGAAACCATCGATCTGCTTGTTTTTTAACGCCGGTACTGCGTTGTTGAGCTCGACGTCAGCCAGATTTACCTTACCTTCAAGACCAAACAACTTCAGGTATTTCGCACCCTCTCGTGCGCCAAAAGACCCCTTGCCGATGAGTACAGTCTTGCCCTCCAGGTCGGCGAAGGTGGAAACGCCGCTGTCTGCCCGCATGACGAAATGCATGGTCAGGGATGGGATGGGGAACAGGGCCCGAATTTCATCAAACTTCGGATTGCTCTTGTCTTTGAACATCGCTTTGCCGCCCTGGGCCAATCTGACGAGTACCGGCGGTGTGGTGAACACGTAGTTACCCGAGCGTACGGCAGATTCCATGACGTTCTGTACTGATCCCTGGCTTTCTTCTACGGTTACGATGATGGCGCCGTTCGATCCCTTTTTCATAGCCTCGGCAATTTGTACCGCCATCTGATAGTAAGATGAGGTGCTTTTTGCGGATTTGTAGGTGACTCTGGTTTCTGCCTGGACTGTTGTCATTCCCAGGCATATTCCCGCTACAACCGCAATGACGGGCTTGATAATGGACTGCATGGTGTTCTCCTTTGGGTTAGGAATACTGATAGATTATCTTGTATTTTCCGGATACGAAAGAATAAACGCCCTTTTCAATGACGTCTAGCGGAGGGGGGATTATGACCGAAAGATATAACGTCCTTGTGTCAAAGATGCTTTCTGGGAAGCTAGCCATACTCGATGGTGGCACGTCTACGGAGTTAGATCAACGCGGCGCCTCGATGGACGGCATGACATGGTCCGCATGCGCTTCTATCCAGGCTTTTGATCTACTGGTGGAGACCCATCAGGCCTATATAGATGCCGGGGCAGACATCATTACCGTTAATGGTTATGCGTCATCGCGACTCGTGCTGGAACCAGCGGGCCTTTCAGACCAGATTCGCACGATCAATAAGAAGAACATTGAAGCCGCATTGTTGGCACGTGAACGTTCGGGAGATCCCGACGTATTGGTGGCGGGCTCTGTGTCACACAGCCTTGGATTTCGCTCTGGAGTAAATAAATCTATCGAAAGAGATGTCTCCCCCAGTCAATTCGCAGATGCATTCGATGAGATGTTTTTGTTTTACGAAGAGGGTGAGGTTGATCTTGTACTGCTGGAAATGATGTCATTACCTATTCGCATGACGCCACTATTTGAACGTGCGTCACAATCACCACTTCCAATATGGTGTGGTTTGTCTGCAAGGAGAAAAGATCAGGCATCCGAGATTACTGGCTATCATGATGAAAGCATACTTCTCATCGATAATGTTCACGAAGCAAGTAAGCATCAGTTTGAAGGCATGGGGATCATGCATACGTCTGTTGAATTGATTCAGGACGGGATTGATCTAATCAAAACCGCGTACGATGGCTTGATTGTGATCTATCCTGATAGTGGATGTTTCAAGCCGCCTTATTGGGATTTTGAAGAAGTGATCAGTCCCGCCGACCTCGTTACGTTTGCCGCACAGTGGAAAAACTCCGGTGCTAATATCATTGGCGGATGTTGTGGTCTGGGCCCAAGCCATACAGAGGCATTGGCAAAACTATCTTAAAACGCCAGAAAAATGGAGGATATGCAAGATGAGTGTTACCGTTATTGTGTCACTGAAAGTAAGCGATTTCGATCAATGGAAAGCCACGTTTGACAGCCATGCGCCGGCCCGGGAAGCAGCGGGCATAAACGCTGCCGGCCATAGAAATCTCGATGACGAGGGCAACGCTGTTGCGATAGGGACTGCACCTTCGAAAGAAGCTTTCATCGCGTTTTTCACAGCTCCCGAGATGAAGGAAGTACAGGCGAAGGCCGGGGTGATGGGTCCTCCCGAGGTTACGTTCCTGGAAAACGCTTAAGGCAATGTGATTCTCGATCCCCTATACGATAGGTAGGAATCCCTCGAAGGGTTGCGCCAGCCGGCGCCTTTCAGGCTGCCGGGGTGCTTCTGCTATCCAAACGTCAGACTGCCTGCAGAAGGGATTGACTCACTTCAGTTTTGCAATGCTTAAGTGTGTGGCGACGGGTTAGGGAAAAGGATTTATGTCTGAGGAAAAAGTTGAGCGCAAGGTTGCGGTAATTCTCGCCACTGATGTGGTTGGCTACAGTACCAAAATTGAGCAGAACGAGACTCAGACCCTACAGACGCTTAAGGTCTGCAGGGGGGTCATTCAAGAGCTCATCGGCGAGCATCAGGGCCGGGTCTTCAACACTGCCGGGGGCTTGGTAGTTGATTAAAGCCTTGGAGCCTTTGGGCCCCCTGGATTAATTCTGACACTAACCATCGCGTAGCTTGACTCATTTTTAAAATCCAAGGAAACGCAGTTCCTCACACTCAATGCGCCGCGGTTTATGCCCCCTTAACGTCGCTCGTAGATTCTGTAAATGGCCATCCCACTTACTGCAGCGATAACAAGGATCCCGCCAAGCAGGGAATTGGTGCTTGGGATCTCGGACAGTATTAACCAGGCTAAGAGTACGGCCAAAATTGTTTCTAAAGGCACTACCAGCATCAATTCTCCTGCTCGGATATGCCGAGATGCAATAACAAAGAGAGAATAATAAACCGGAGAAACAAGGCCGCCCCAAAAAAGAAGAATCGCGATATTTTCTCCATTTAACGAAGGACCGTTAAATGAGAAAGGCGCCGCAATTGCTGCCGCGATGAAACTACCCACCGCAAACATGGGGATCATGTTGAGATCTCGGCCCCAGCGAAGAATCACGGCAAATATGGAAACGGTGACCGCACATCCAATGCTTAGGCTGACGCCCTTGATACTACCTCCAGTGAGATGACCGGCGACCATCAATGCGACACCCATTGCAGCGCCGATCATGGCGATCCAGGTAACTTTCTCAATTCGTTCCCGCAAAGCGGCCCAGGCAATCAAGGCGGTTAGGATTGGAATTGCTGCAAGAGTAAACATGACATCCGCAATTGGCGACTTGTGGAGCGCCATAGTCAGAAAGACTAGACTGAATCCGAAAGCAACGGCTCCCAAAATCCCTAACCAACCGATTTGTCTGAAGGCTCTTACAACATTCGATCTGCAGGACCAGGTAAGGCTCAAGCACAACATTAATCCGATCAGCAGATGTCGCCAAAATACAATCTGCCAATCCGTCATATCTCCTAATGCGCGGATAAAGACCCCATTGAAGCTTGCTAATGTCGCAGCTGTTATGAGCATTAAGAATGCGAATGGGTAGTTCACTGGGATAACCAGATTAGAGTTTGTTCGTTACCGATCGTTTAACCCGATCCTCTACATAGAATACGCAAAGGACTTCTTCTTTTCTGGAAAAAAGCCCCGCTTTGCGGGGCTTTAAATCGGATATGCAGTTTGTTACTGCCGTACCGTACGTTCTAGCTTAATGTCCTGTATACGCCAAGATTAACTGTCGCCGTGCGTCCAGGGGCCAAACTCTTTATCGTCCATTGAAAACTCCACACCAACTGCCGGCTCTTCTCCAACGACCCAGGCATCATGGCCGGGAGCAAGGCAATAGGCGTCTCCTGCTTTGACTGTTACTTCGGATCCATCATCGGATACAACGTGAATCTGCCCCTGAATCAGGACCCCAATATGTCCTGCCTGACAGCTTTCGGTGCCCACGTGGGGCTTAATGCACTCTGACCACTTCCAGCCCGGTTGCATATTAGCTTTGGTTAGCGTGACGCCTCCGAAGTTTATAGTCGCGGCATGAGTCTTGTCGGGTGTCATTGAGCCATCTGGGCTCGACCAGGATTTTGTTTCTACTGAAGCCATGATTTCCTCCACATTGGTTTAACTTCTATTGATGCGCCTCTTTCTTATAGCACATTCTAAAAAACCGTTTTGGATAGAATATTAATGGCTAATTGACTCTTTCGTGGATGCTAAAAGACCTTTTCAAGGCCAAAAGGTTTACAAGATCATCGAAGAAAAAACACACTACTGGGGAAACCTCGTGCAATCACCCAATGACTACGCATCAGTACGAACTGTTATAGAGAACTACATAGAAGGTAGTTTTACGGCAGATACAGCGCTGTTAAAAAGTTGTTTTCATCCAAAAGCGCTTATGTCTGGCGACTACCGGGGTGAGTTGGATATTGGCTCACCACAACCATTTTACGATCAACTTGAGTCTGAGCCGTCATCCGAGAGCTCAGGGGAAGAGTATCAGGCTGAGATCAGTTTTATCCATATTGCCGGTCGTATGGCAAGCGCCGGCCTGGTTGAAACCAATTTGCTTGGCTCGGACTATGTCAATCACTTCCATCTGCTTAAAATCGACGATGGTTGGCGTATCGTCAGCAAGATTTACGTTGACTCTTTGGGAGATTGATTTTGGGCTGAATGCTGGGTCTACATTGGTATGCATCTCTTAACGAGATTGCAGGTGCTCGCATCTTCTCGCATGCTCGGGTAAATGCTCCGGAGAAAGATCAAAGTACAGAAGGATGGCCGCCTCCATGGTTAGCAGGAAATGTCTTTGATCCTGCATGGCCACTCGGCAATGGCATTAGGTCGGGTAACGTCGATTTGGCAATGTATTGGGTTGACCACGTTTTGTGCAGAAAAAGTCATGTTTATTTGTATTAACCTCTATAATCCGGGGTCCAGAACAATACGGATTGGTATTTTCTGGGATTTTGACAAATCGTGGATGTTATCAAGTAGTGCCACCATCCTCGTGTGAGCAAAATATTCTTAACATCTCTAATTGAAAGGAACTAGGAGAAAGTAATGGCTAAAGGAACGGTAAAGTGGTTTGATGCAGGTAAAGGTTTTGGGTTTATCACGCCGGATGACGGTGGCAAGGATCTCTTTGTTCACCACTCGGCAATCCAGTCAGGCGGTGACTACGCTACGTTGAGCGATGGGCAGGCTGTTGAATTTGAGGTAGGCCAGACTCAAAAAGGACCCTGCGCTAATAACGTTGTAGCACTTTAGGAACGGGCAACCTTAAATGGTTGCTTGCCTGTTATTCAGGCACTCCTCACGGCGGGTGGGAATTTGGAGAAAAGGTTCGGGCACGTAGACCGGAGGTAGAAGAGTTCCGGTTCTGTTTTGATTGAAATGGGGAGTTTCTTAGTTGTCGCGAGCCGCCTCTTTGTAAGCAAGATAGATTGTGCTGGACGATTCGCCTCCCGTGTATGGATTCGGAAACGTTACTTGTTGCGACTTCGCAGATGAGAATACCTCGTTCAGCAACCCGGTAAACGTGTCATCCGGTGGATCATTGGACCACAGGCCAAAGACCCCGCCGGGATGCAACGAGGCCGCCAACGAAGCAAGTCCTGAGTCGGTGTAGAACGCGCTATTGCTCTCGTCCAGCCAGTGGCTGGGAGAATGGTCAATATCGAGCAACACGGCGTGAAACAAACGGCCCGAATCATTCGGGTCGAAACTACCAGATGCTGCGGCCAGCTTAAAGAAATCTTCGTGCATCAGGGAACAGCGAGAATCCAGTGTGAGCTTATCTCCTAGCGGCACCAGTCCGAGCTGGTGCCACGAGATAACGGGCGCCATTACCTCGATTACCAGCAGTGAGCGAACCGCCTGATTGTCTAATGCCTTGGCAGCGGTATAGCCAAGACCCAGCCCCCCAACGACTACATCGAGTTTTTGGGTGTCGAGCGACTGTAGCGCGAGTGTGGCAAGTTGCTCCTCCGCCTCGACGAACAAACTGGACATAAGGAATTCCTCGCCAAGCTTGACCTCGTAGAGGACCTCCCCGCCCAGCCTCGGCTCCGAACGCCGTCGCAGACTGATTGGGCCCAGCGGGGTCTCGCGGTAATCGAGTTCTTCAAACATTAAACTAACCCATTCTCAGCGAGACGATCGCTTTGGTTTAGAGTTTAGTTGGCGAGCCATGACTTTCTGAGCAGGTTTTAATAGAGAATCCGGAATCTGCTTCCATTGGGTGGCGTTCTGTACGCCAGTATGAGCAAAAGATTTAAGGTATCTCCTTGAGTCATCGCCACAGAGTACCCCGGTCCTTGGAGCGGCTCAACTTTAAATTGTGACGGGGTACGCAAAAGAAAGCCTGTAATCGCTTTAGAGAAAAAACAGAAACGTCGACGGTGCTAGCGAAGAGTTGGGAGCAGGCCCATAAAAGCCTCGAAGATATGTCCAGAGGATTTATTAGCCCCACCCGGATGCCTATGCTAAGGATATCTTATCGGCTAATAACATATTGCTGAGTAAGTGCTGATCCTCATTGCCAGGAGACTGCTATGAATGCATCTCTTAAACCAGCAGAGGTTTTTCAGTAATCATCGTCTGCCAACGACTAATCAATAGATGACGTTTATGCTCAGTAAACTTTACGGCGTCACTATAGTTCCTGCTTTAAGGGGCCTATGCCAGATCAGTATCCCCCAGTGTCTATTTTGCTTTTCGGCGGAGAGGAGAGCGAAAGGGCATTTTCAAAAATTTAGATTGTGAGCCGGAATTACCGTTGGCTACTCCCACCCCCCTGTATTAGATTCCCGCAAGGGGTAAGGGTATTATTTGACATGAACCGGGGTCTTGTTGTGTTGGGTGGTTTGGGTTTCGTTTGGCCGAGCCAGATGCAATAGGCGAATGCGGTTTGCGGGAGTTTGGAGAAAACACATGCACACTCTTGGGTAAGTTTCATGGGCAATGTACTGCAATTCAGAACGGCAATAGAAGACGACTGTACAGAACTGACGCTAGTTAGGGACATAGCTGGCCGAAGGATGCCTTCTTATCTTTGGAGTCAGGAAGTGAAGCAAGGGCAATCCTTTTTTGAATATGGCAGAGAAAAAATTAGAACCGACGCCAATTACGATGCGTTTTTTGAGAACTGGCAGGTTGCAGAACTTCGATCTAAATTTGTAGGCGCATTTTTCGGGTTTTCGGTGGATGACCCCTATCCAGATATTGACCTTGACGCTGTTCCAGAATGTTTTCGACCATGTGTAGAGCTTGAAAGAGTAGCTCGTGGATGCTGGTTGCTGCAGGCAATTGCCATATTGCCGGAATATCGGGGGAGGGGATTAGCGCGACAGCTTTTAGGTAATGCGGAAAGTGTCGCTAAGGATGCTGGTGCGAATAGGATCGCTTTACAGGTGGAAGAGGTAAACGAGGGTGCTTTTAAGACGTATCAGAGAAATGGCTACGTCGAAGTGGATCGTAGACCGTACGTCCATTTTCCTGGGTCCCAGGACACTGGTGACGTTGTCCTGATGTGGAAGGAAATAAGCTAGACCGCAGTTGATCTAACCCGAGCACGGAATATCGCGTTTCCGGCAATAGCCCCAAGCAAGACGCAACCACCGGCTAACGTATTGGAGGTTACCGATTCTCCCAGGAGTAACCAAACCCAAAGCGGCGCCAAAAGCACCTCTGCCAGTGACATCAGGGTCAGTTCTACAGCGGGAAGTGCTTTTGAACCCAGCGTATAAAGCACTAAGCCCGCCCCTACCTGGAATATACCCATTCCGATAGAAATACCTGAGTCTTGCAGAGAGATCGCTAGGGGCAGTCCCAGAATAATGCAGATCGCAACTGTCAAGACAACACCGAAGATACCCGACAGGAAGACGGACGGCAGCATCTCACTCTCCTTTCCCCAACGAAGCGTAACCGTAAAAGCGGCAAAGCCCAGGGCTGACCCTAGCGCTGCAAGGCTCCCTTTAAGACTGCCGCCTAAGGTCTGGTTGCTGACCATTATTCCAATACCCACTATTGCAAAACAAATTGCGATCCACGTGTCGATATGGACTCGCTCGCGCAATATGCCCCAACCCAAGACTGCGGCAAGAAAAGGAGCTGCCGCAAAAAGAAGCATCGCATTGGCCACAGATGTGTTCTGGAGTGCGTAGATTCCACCTGCATACGCCACCACAAGAGATAGCGCTGCTATCACCCCAGGTAATCCGGCACGGCGTACTTGGATGAGTGGCGAATCACTCGAGCGAATACGAATCACAATAAACAAAAATATTGTGAGACTCATGGATCGATAGAGCAGGATTTGCCATACGTCAGCCTCCTGAATCAGCCGAATCCCAAGTCCAACCGTTGACCAAAGGACGCCTGCAGCAAACACGAGTATCAAGCTGTGTGTATGAGCTAACTTCATAACTAGATCATGCCTTACCCTCTGTCATCAGATGCGGGTATCCCAACAGCCTTCTCACCGCATGCGGGCGGGGATGAAGCGCGTCATCAGGCTTGTGGCCAGCATTCCGACTCCAGTGAAGATAAATACGGCGGGTAGCGGAAAGATCGCGAGCACACCTGAATAAACGCCCGGAAAGGCCAAGGCTGAGATGGGCCGATAACTCATGAACACGGTAGCCATTGCGGAGCGCTCCCAGGATCGCACCGCGCGGTAGAACAGCGTGTTCCCCACCGAATCGCACAGCATGGCAAAGAGTGCCGCCATCAGTATCAGCACTACCGCCACATAGGATGCATCCATGCAAGCGCCAATCCCAACAGTCACAATCCCGGCGCCCGAATAACCTACGAGCAGAACTCGGCGAATGCCGTAGCGCTGTATCGTGCCACGCAGCAACGGCGCGGCCATAACGAAACTCACAGCTAGTGATACGAGCGCACCGCTCATGGTTTCACCAAGGCCCATGGTGACGCAGAAGATCGGCACATAGATGAAATACATGGTCCACCAACCGGAGCGCATCGCTGATAACAGGTAAACCAGAATCATGCGCGGTTGTGAGAAAAACCTCGGTAGGTAGCGAAACGGGTTGGTCACAGCAACACGCTTGCTGCCGTGCGTTGAGTTGTCGGAGAACCCCAGGTAGAAAAAATAGGCACCGAGCACCAGGACGACGACGGCACCGATAAGGAACGGCGCCGCGGGATCTATTGTGTTGCGCAGATAGACACCTAGAAACGGACCAATGCTCCAGGAGAAAGCGAGGAAAAACATGCGTACGGGCTCGACGCGACCAAAATCCTGGCGCCGCACGTGTTCCATCCAGTAAAGGTTAAGCGTTACGTCGACACAGGAAGCGGCGAACAAATGCAACGCCATGCCGATGTAGAACGACCACAGTTCGCCATGTACGAAAAGCAGCATGCTGGTTATGCCGGTGACGACGCCGAGCCAGAATGTGCCGCGCCGGGAGAGACGTCTTACCAGCCAAGGCACAGCGAGACTCATACTGATGCCGAACATCCCGAGTACGAAGAAGAAAATACTCACGGCCTGCGCGGATCCGAAACGTTCCAACGCCATCAGCGGCACCACCGTCACGATGATGGATCGATAAAGCGGCTCCAAGGTAAACAGGACAAAAAACGCTGAAGTCTTCGGGCGGCTCAACGCGCTCAGATTCAGACGAGTTTTGAGTAGATGCTTCAACCTAGCTGGGAAATGGCAGAGGGCCGTGAAGGGGCTTTAGTGAACTGGAATGTACTGCATTTCAGACAATTCACAAAAGGGGTACCCACTCCGTTAGGGCTCCTCAAGGAGTGGAGTACGATATAGGGATAAATTACATTCTGACCAAAAGGTATTCGATTAGTGAATTCAAATTATCTTTTATTCGGCCTCGTTCTTTTCATAGTTGGGCTGGCTATAGGTTGTGCTTTAGGAAATCATTGGATCAAGGTGACTTTTTACTGGACTCAAAATAAGATTCGGCATCTACGAGATCATCATTGATCGACAAAACTCCGATTGGATTATTGAAGGCTTGAAAGTACGTAAATGAATGAACAGGATAGATACAGGCAGGTCAGAAGCCCTTGTGTAAGCACTTGCGAATACAACAAGAACTACTATTGCATTGGTTGCAAACGTCACATGGATGAGATCATTGACTGGCTTGATTACTCGGATGAGAAACGAAAGTCTGTCATGCAGGAATTACTAACTCGCAATATCGATTAACTTCCGATCTAATGTTCAGGAGTTATCTGTCATTAGTGATATGGACCGACCCGAAAGAAACAACGGGATCCTTGCTAGTGTCGATGCCTGGTGAGTTCCGAAAATAATGAAACTCTTCTTCTGACCCGGCAATATCTAGATCAGACCATTGCGCTATATATGAGTTACGAGTATTTAGTTGTTGAGTTTCTAGTCGATGAGCAACATCCAGGCGAACGACTAGGCGGTTACCCCGACATGGAGCGAATTTACTTTCCTGCCTGGTTGAATCACAAAACGGTTGAGAATGCCGTGGCGAGGGCTGGGGGACGTTTATGGGGCGCCTGGTACGGAGGTATGTTCGGCCTCGCTACCAACAGGTTTATTGTTGTGAGTTCCGACCAAAGCATTTTGGCGCAAGACGATTTTATCCAGGCGCTGGCGCCAGAGGGCATGACGTTAACCATCGTCGACTATCAATCGCTAACCCCCACAGTCCGCCCCTTGAATCGTGCCCCCATTACTCGATTCGGGTTTTTTGTTTTTCGTTGGCTTCGCTTAGCGCCGGGCTCGATAGATGAATGGACCGGGTTGTGTAATGAGACTTGGCCCAATTTTCAACAGCATTCGCGGTCGGAGTGCCTCGCTGTATGGGAGGTCGACCGCGATGATCACTTGGCTGATGAGGTTCTGATGTGCACTTGGTATGAAGACTTGTATTCCTGGGATCACAGCCGGGAGGTGGATTCTGCTGACGCGCCCAAATGGAGGCGAAGAGCAGAACTGGAATACAACCACTGGGGAATCGGCGCGAGGCGCATGAGATGACTCCGACAGAAAATAGAGCACATGCGTTTACGGTGTTAGTGAGGTGTTGGGAGTGAAGAAAGTCATTTACATTCTCTTGACGATCTTTTTGTGCTTAATGTTGCTATTTATCTTGCATACGATTGTCGCCATGCCAACATGGGTACAGTACATTTTCCTAATTGCCGGAACCGTTGGTGGATATTTTTTAGGACAGCACTGGTGGAGAGTCGTATACATTCAACGTCGTCATTGGTACTTCAGAATGAAGAAGCGCAACAAAAACCCACACGGCACACCCTAGGCATGACATCTGCAGAGTCAGTGGGGTGTTGGGAGTAAAAGTGTTTGATGTAGCAAATATTGTCTAGGAGGAGCAAAGTAATGGAGGGGCGGCAAACTTTGGTAGACGAAGACTTTGAAGTACCCAAAGGGTTGCTTAATGAAAAGTTCAGACTGCGTATGTTGACTATCCACGATTTAGTCAAAGACTATGATGCAGTTATGTCTAGCACAGAACACCTTAAAGAAACCTATAGTGCCATTTGGAATTCAGATTGGCCTGAGAGCTTGACCTTGGAGGAAGACCTTATTGACCTTGGGTGGCACCAGAGGGAATTTACTCTTCGTTATTCCTTTGCCTATACGGTTATGTCTCCGGATGAGTCTCTATGCCTCGGTTGTGTGTACATTAACCCCTGTCTAAAAACCGGATATGACGCGGAAGTTTCAATGTGGGTACGAACATCAGAACTCGCCAATAACTTAGATCCGGAACTCTATAGTTGTGTCAAGAAATGGATTGATGAAGCATGGCCATTTTCCAGACCTGCTTATCCGGGAAGGGCAATTGCTATTGAAGACTGGAAAAAGATACCAGACGATCTGTAAAAGTTCGGCGCGTACGTTTTGGGTCTATCAGGGGCGACTCTTCAGGCCGTAACCGCTCAATCGCAATGCAGATCCGTATCGTGCGTCTGAATCGTCTTGCGCTGAATAGAACGGCTTGTCCCCCCGAATTGTTACTCGAAAGCCGCTACGGACCTGTGGGAAGTAGTCCCACAATGCATGATGTTGGGTACAACGATTGTCCCAGAAGGCAACAGAGTTATCTTCCCAGGCGAAGCGCACGTGAAATTCCGGCGTGCGAACATGGTCGAACAAGAACTCGAGCAACGTCTCACTTTCTTTGCGTTCCAATCCGACGATGCGGCGTGTAAATCCGGAGTTAACGTACAGCGCCTTGCGTCGTGTTACCGGATGCGTACGGATCATTGGATGGATCGCGTGGGGGAATTCACCGTCGCGTATATCTTCTCTCGCCTGAAATCCTTGGTGATGGTAGAGGTGCTCCGATTCGTGCTCGGCACTCAATCCTTCAAGAAACACTTGCATCGCAGGTGACAACGCCTCATAAGCGGCGTACATGCTGGAAAACATGGTGTCACCGCCGATCTCAGGGGTGTCGGTGAGGTATAAAATACTTCCCATTGGTGGTTCTGTGTCGCACGAGACGTCACTGTGCCATCCATGCCCTGCGACGCGTTTCGAGTTCTCATCCGCATGGATTTCTAAGATTTCCGGGTGGCCTTCAAGATTGGGCGCTGAGGGATGGACATGAAGCTCGCCGAACTGACGCCCGAAAGCCTTGTGTTGTTCCAGTGACATATGCTGGTCACGAAAAAAGATCACTTGATACTGCATGAGCGCATCATGAACTTCAGTGAATGCCTGATTGCTTAGTGGTTGCGAAATATCCACTTCGTCAATTTCGGCGCCAATGACCGCAGTAAGCGGTTTCACTGAAATAGTTTCGTAGTCCATCATTTTAGACGCCCCTGATTCACAACTGCACACAAGTGACTAATTCAAATTGTAAGCTGAGAGCGGGAACCTCACAATCGATTGAGGCAGGCTCGAAATCGAGTCCTAGATTGACTGTGAGCTGCAACGTCGAACATGCAATATCGGCGATGGCCAGAAGCCCAACGGATGGCGATATCCGATGGTGACCGGGGTAATAACCGATTATCCAGATTCAGGCACTACCTACACAGTCACTGAGTAACGCTTAAATAGCAGTGTTTGGTGGTGGTTGTTATTCAGAATAAGTGGGAAGGGTGGTTTTGGATTGATGTGATTTGGGCTTGAAATAATGCCCCTCACACCCAGTAGTCTTCTTTCCACATTACTCGTATGATTTGCTCTGACGTTTGATGTCTAAACGTTCTTTTCTGAAACAAGATATTTAGACAAGCTCGAATGAATAGGGAGAACAAAATGGCAATACTGGTAAAAGGACAGATCACGATAACCAAAGGATTCGATACGTGGCAAAAAATGGTCTATGAGCAGGATGGGAAGTTAGAAGAGCATGGGATCAAGTTTCTTTTTGCAGGAACCGAAAAGGAGAATCCAGATCAACTCCACGTCGTTATGATGTTCCCGAACATGGAGGCGATCCAAGCCTTCAGAGACGATGAAGAACTTACTGAAAAACGAAGAGAGGCCGGGGCGGTAATTGAAAGTGGCGTTATGACGCCTATTTCGGATGATTACTTCACTAATTATCCAGACGCTTTTATTAAGAATTAGCCACGACTCCATGATAATTGTAGTCAGAAAGGATCAGACTTTGGCACTGGAAGAGGAGGAGGATTTCAAAAACTTCTGTATCCGAGTAAAGGATGCAGATACGAATATTGCCGGGCTGGATATGATTACCAGAAGGATTGAGGACGGTAACTACTGGCTCGATGCGCAAGACGTGATTGCCCTATCAAGTAAGTCCGCAGAAAAGGAATGGCTTGACCAGTTCTGGGCGATGTTGAAGGGCGCTGAGCCATATGGATATGCAAATATAGAGGCTCAATTAATCCGAGCACATATCGAATATGAGATGTCTGATGATAAAGAGGAGGATTGATCCGGAATAAGGGAGGGATCCTTCTGAAAATCTAAATGCGGCACTTATCCTGCCTCCGTCGATGACAACTCCGTTCACGATGAGGAAGCGCGACAAGAACCCATCGGCCATACCCTAGGCATGATCTACTGTGTTAGCGGGGTGTTAGGAGTGAGTCACACCCAATGTGATGCCCATTTTATTTCTCAGTTGAGCCACCACCACGACAAGCGTATGCTTATCATGCAACTCATGGTCGGAGAAAGTAATGAGAAAGTTGAATCCCTGCTTTTGTTCTGTAGCCTTTTTGCTAATTGGGACTTACTCTTTGAACACTAATGCGGCGCCCCCTTACCACAATAACAATGGCCACATTACTTACTTCCCGGACTGCGGGAGTGGTATCGTTATTGAGACGCCAGATGAGGCTTGCGATGTTGAACTGCCCGACGGGCGTAAATTCTCCTGTACCTGCTCATACGAATACTCTTTGAAAGGTTGTGAAACAGTTAAAAGCCTGACTGATATTAAAGACTGTGAGCCAAGTGGTGGAGGCAAAAGAGGCGAGCCGCCAATAGTTGTAGATGATGATAACGCGTAGTAAATGAAGACCAGAGAGGTGGGGGCAACAGCTTGTACCTTAACCGCGGAACTTCCTGATGGTTGCCATTCTTGCTTCCTCATTACGGATGTGGCGGGTACTACGCTCTCAACTTCAACCCTGCCATGAAGTCTGATCTCTTTTTCGAAGAAGCCCGTCTAGGCCCACGTGACAGCGCCTTGATCGAGCATGACGAAAAACCTCATCTTGTCGGTGTAAAGCGACGCTTTCATGACTATGTGCACGTCGATTTGGCGCATGTTGTCATGCTGATGGAATGTGAAATTCTCGATTCAAAACGCGGCGGCTCATTG
>JBMUHF010000237.1:0-4924 GCA_050302555.1 Arenicellales bacterium
ACGGGTGGGGCAGGATTCATTGGGTCGAATCTGATTTCGGCGCTCAATGCAGCCGATGAAAACGAGATCATTTTGGTGGACGATCTTACGGATACCGCCAAGATTCCGAACATCAATGACCTTCGCATTTCAGACTATCTAGACAAGGAAGATTTTCGCAATGTACTGCGCAAGTCGGGGTTACCAGTGGGTGTCAAGGCGGTCTTTCACCAAGGGGCCTGTTCGGACACCATGGTCAGCGACGGACAATACGTAATGGACGTCAACTACGCGTATTCAAAGACCGTACTGCACGCGTGTTCAGATTCTGGAACGCCGCTCATCTATGCGTCGTCGGCATCGGTGTATGGGCGTGACGGTCCATTTGTCGAATCGGTCGAAAACGAATCTCCACTAAATGCTTACGCATTTTCCAAGACATTATTCGATCGTTACGCGTTTGGGGAGGGTCGTCGACCCTCCACCCAACTGGTGGGCCTTCGATACTTCAATGTTTACGGCCCACGTGAGGGCCATAAGGGTCGAATGGCGTCAGTCGCTTGGCACCTGACCCATCAATATTTTGAAGACGGTACTGTACAGTTATTCGATGGTTCTGATGGTTATAGTGCTGGGGAGCAGAGGCGGGACTTTATCCACGTAGACGACGCGGTACGCGCAAACCTTTTTTTCCTTCAGAATGCCGAAAAAAGTGGCGTTTTCAACGTGGGGACGGGAAAGTCTCGGAGTTTTAACGATGTCGCCCTTGCGGTAATAAATGCGTGCCGGCAAGTCGATGGGGATGCGCCGCTGACACTTAAGGAGGCGCAGCAAGATGGACGGTTGGGCTATTTTTCCATGCCGGACGCTCTTCAGGGGAAGTATCAAAGTTTCACCGAAGCAGGTATTGAGAAATTGGTGTCTGCGGGTTGCTCCGGCCCATGGAAGGACGTTGAAGAAGGCGTCGGAGATTACGCTGCCGACTTGTATGCAACGCTAAGGCGGGATGGTGGACAGGCGTCCGCTAGTTCCGAATAACGTGAACCTTTATTAGATGACAGGCCACTCGAAAACTTCAAGCGATTCAAGCGCGCTACCTGAACCTAAGAATTGCTCTGTTATGGTGACGGGAGGTTCCGGCTTCATCGGTTCGGCCGTGATTCGAAGCCTGGTGGCTGAGCAATACGCCCAGATCGTAAATATCGATATCCTGACCTACGCCGGAAACGAGGCGACCCTATTGAACGAAGCACGTTATCCGGGCTACAAGCACGAGAAAGCCGATATCCGGGACGCACAGGCCATGCGGAGTCTGATAAAAAAGTACCAACCTGATGCGATTATGCATCTTGCTGCGGAATCCCACGTCGACCGCTCGATTGATGGACCGGGTGAATTCATCAGCACCAACATCCAGGGCACCTACAATCTGCTTGAGGCGGTTCGGACCGAAGATGAGAGGCGGCTGGCACTAACTGATCAGAGTCGGCGCAGGGTTCGATTCCATCACATATCTACCGACGAGGTTTATGGTACTTTGGGGGCGAGCGGTTACTTTCATGAGGAGTCTCCTTATCAGCCCAATTCGCCCTATTCAGCCAGCAAAGCGGCATCGGATCATCTGGTTAGGGCATGGGCGGAAACCTTTGGAACCGATACCGTTGTATCCAATTGTTCCAACAACTATGGTCCCTATCAGTATCCGGAGAAGCTCATACCGGTAGTGATTCACCGGGCATTAGCGGAAGATGTAATACCCGTTTACGGTAAAGGCGACAATATCCGGGATTGGCTCTTTGTTGATGACCACGCAACGGCCTTGATTGAGGTGATGAGCCACGGAAAAAGTGGGCGAACCTACAACATTGGGGGAGATTCGGAGCGAACCAATTTGGAGGTCGTTAAAACCATATGTCGGGTCCTCGATGATATTGCGCCGCGTGGAAATGGGACGTACTCCGACCTGATTACATTCGTCCAGGACCGGCCGGGGCATGACTTTCGGTATGCGATCGATGCGGATAGGATAAAAACAGAGCTCGGTTGGCGCCCGCAGGAGAGGTTTGAGACGGGAATTCGCCGCACTATCGAGTGGTATCTGGCGAATCAGGACTGGGTAAATGTTGTTGGAGGTACGCACTCGGCGACGAAACGACAGGGACTTGGGAGTTCGGAATGAGAGGGTTGATATTGGCAGGAGGCGCAGGAACGCGACTTGCTCCGGTAACGCAAGTTGTCTCGAAACAACTGTTACCGGTCTATGATAAACCAATGATTTACTACCCGTTGAGTGTACTGATGCTGGCGGGGATTCGGGATATCATGCTTATCTCAACACCTCATGATACCCCTCGGTTCCAGGAACTTTTGGGCACCGGGGAGCAATGGGGTCTTAATCTTGCCTATGCGGTTCAGCCATCTCCAGACGGACTTGCCCAAGCGTTGATCATCGGCTCGGAGTTTGTCGGCAACGGCCCTTGTGCGTTAATCCTCGGGGACAACATCTTTCACGGCCATCAGCTCTCCAGTGCCGTTCAGCGCGCCTGCGGTTTGAAAAACGGTGCCACAGTGTTTGCCTACCCTGTTAAGGATCCTGAGCGCTACGGGGTGGTCAGCTTCGACGACGATGGCAAGGCGCAGACACTCGAGGAAAAGCCTGCGCAACCGCGTTCCCGGTATGCCGTTACCGGCCTTTATTTTTATGACCAGCATGCTGCCGAGTATGCCCGCTCCCTTGAGCCATCAAGCAGAGGGGAGTTGGAGATTACTGATCTCAATCGTATCTACCTCGAGCAGGAGACTCTTAATGTGGAGCTCTTGGGCAGGGGTACTGCATGGCTTGATACTGGGACGCATGAGTCATTGTTGCAGGCGTCTGTCTTTATCGAGACTCTTGAGGCACGCCAGGGGATGAAAATCTGTTGTCCAGAAGAGATTGCATTCCGAATGGGCTATATCGGAATGGAGGCGCTCGCAGTTCTTGCATCCGAACTGGGGAAAAGCACGTATGGTAACTACCTTCGCGAGCTAGTTGCGGAACATCAGTCTGACGCCCCATAACACGTTACCAAAAAACGTTTGCTGAGAAAGACCTTGCGATCAACCAACTCGCGCCATCGCGCAGACCCTCTTTACATTGTTGGAAGCTTCATTGAGCATCGCTTTGTTATCGGACAACTCGCAAAAAGGGCCATTCTCGGACGCTATCGAGGAACCGTCCTAGGATTGCTTTGGTCCCTGGTGACACCTTTATTACTGCTCGGTGTCTATACATTTGTCTTTGGGACTATCCTTGAGATCCGGTGGGTCACACAGAGTGGCGGCAACGCAGAATTCGCGGCAATTCTATTTTCGGGAATGCTCGTTCATGGCATCCTCGCAGAGTGCCTGACCCAAGCCTCCACTTTAATTGTGACTAACCCCCAGTATGTGAAAAAGGTGGTGTTTCCCCTTGAGGCATTGCCCTGGGTGACCGTGATCAGTGCCTTTTTTCAAGGCGTCATTAGTACAGGTATCCTGCTCGTCTATTTGTTGATTTCACAGGGAAGTATTCCCTGGACGGCGGTACTTTTCCCAATTCCGTTATTTGTCCTCTCGTTCGTTTGCATCGCTGTCGGATGGCTGATCGCGGCAACCGCGGTATACCTGAAGGATATTGCACAAATGATGGGCTTGCTAAGTACCGTCCTTTTCTTTATGGCGCCTATTCTTTATCCGAAATCCGTGTTGCCCGTCGAGTTCCAACAATTGCTGTATTTGAACCCATTGACCTACATCATCGAAGAGTTCCGCGCGGTGGTGTTATGGGGGGAGTTGCCAGATTGGAACGGATTGGGACTCTACTTGCTTGGGGCGATCCTGATAGCCTGGTTGTCCCTGGCTTGGTTTCAAAAAACCCGGAAAGGGTTTGCCGATGTCCTCTGAAGCCGTAGTCCAGGTCGAGGGGCTCGGGAAAGACTACCGGATTTATGGTCGCCCGATTGATCGAATCCGGGAAATGTATTCGATCCGCGGCCGGACCTATCATTCTGTTTTTACCGCACTCGACAACGTCACCTTCGATATCAGGGCTGGCGAGACAGTGGGAATTATTGGCCCCAATGGTTCCGGAAAGTCCACGCTTTTGGAAATTATTTGTGGAACGTTGAATCCATCCAGGGGCGATGTCGCGGTTGAAGGGAGATTAGCAGCGCTTCTGGAATTAGGTGCTGGATTTAATCCCGCATTTTCCGGCCGGGAAAATGTGTACCTCAATGCAGCACTTCTTGGGATTTCTCGAGAAGAAATAGATGAGCGTTTTGATGAAATCGTTGATTTTGCTGGGATTGGAGAATTCATCGAGCATCCCGTCAGTACTTATTCCAGCGGGATGTATGTCCGCCTGGCCTTTGCCACCGCTGTAAATTCGGAACCAGAAATTCTTATTGTTGATGAGGCTCTCGCCGTTGGTGATATCCGATTCCAACGCAAATGCTTTCGTCGGTTCCAAGAGATGCAAAAGGCGGGTAAAACGATTCTTTTTGTCACACATTCGGTCGATCTGGTTCAGGCGCATTGCTCTCGCGGGATTTATCTTAGGTCTGGAGAAGTGCGCGCCATTGGAAAGCCCAAGGAAGTGATCCAGGAGTATCTTGAGGATCTTTTTGGCGCGGTTGGCGTTCAGGCCTCAGATAGCACAGGTGAGGATGCCGCACCGGTGATGAATGTGCCTGCCGATGAAGCGGTTTCGTCTCGACCGCAACCTGTCGTTGGATCTCGGACACTGGCTCCAGGGGCATCCTCAGGGAAGATCAGGCAGAATGCTCCGGAAGATCTTTGCGCTGCACGGGAGTTTTATAACCCGAATGAGTATCGCTGGGGTGATCAAAGGGCAGTAATTTATGACTACAGTTTAAGCGGGACGGGGGGCTCCATCCGAGGTGGATTCGACAGGGGCCAGAAGGTG
>JBMUHF010000238.1:0-13223 GCA_050302555.1 Arenicellales bacterium
ACGGCGTTGAGGTAGGTAAGCGCCATGGCATAGGAGGCGAGTTGGAAATACAGGGTTCCCAACTGCATCCGAACCTGGGGCAGGTCCGGCTCAATGATGAGCATGCGCTCGAGGGCCGCAACAGCGCCTTCGAGGTCACCCACTGCAATTGCGAGCTCCGCAAAGCGGAAAGTCTTGTCGAGATTACCGACGTCTCCATACATCTCAAGGAATGCGGCGTCGTACTGCTCGTTGACCGTGAGTTCTTGTGCGTTTGCCAAAGAGACCGGGCCCAGGAGCATGCAGAAGAGCATGACCACAAGCGCACGAAGATCACGCTTTTTGTATCCAACGCAATCAAAAAAGGGGCGGGAAAAGACGTTCATAGTAAGCATTCTATTAAACTTCACTCTCTTTAGTACAAGTTCCATCACCTTGGAGCCGTAAACTATTGTCCAAAAGCATTTTTGCCTGACCCTGCAGCCACTTTCAAGGAGCGCTGGTCCCCCTGTTTGCCCCACACCCAATAGGGGTATATGCTAATTTTCTTGCCCAAAGAGGCGAGATACCCTGAGGAGCGAGCCATGAAGCGCTGCAATTCCCATCTCTTGCTGACATGACGGAGTTCTTTTCCGCACGGCCCATCCCGTATTCATGCTTTGGCGAGATCATTACATTGCGGGAGCCAGATCTGGAAAAGGTGCTCGATGCGCTTGAGGAAACGCCAGACCTTTTACTCTCGGCGCTGATCGGTGCAAACGGCTTGCTGGTTTTGCCGGGGCTTGCGGCGATTACGCAGCAGCCCGAGTTGCTGCTGAGGCTGAGCCGTTTGTTCGGGCCAGAGGTTGAGGATTACCGTCATACCTTAAGCACCCGCAATCTGGTGCACCCGGAGGTGCCGCAGATTCTGGTGCTGGCCAACCAGCCGCCGAGTAACCGACAGCCGCCCAAGCAGCCCGAGCCCCCTCTGACCGAAGACGGGGAACTGCCGGTGCAGTTTCCGCATCGAAGCGGCTGGCATACCGACCAGAGTTTTCGCCGCCCGCCCCCGGATGTTTCGCTGTTTTATGCAGTGACTCCTTCGCCAAAGGGCACCGGGCAAACGCTCTATGCCAGCGGCACAGCTGCGTATCAGGCATTAAGCGATGCCCTCAAGGCCCGGATCAGTAATCTGCATGGTATCCATGCGCTGCCCTGGACCGGGCGGTCCGAGACTTCAGTCAGAAGCGGTGAGCCGCCGGTTGTGCTGCTCCCGCACCAGCGGCCACAGCGCCAGCCGCTGGTGCGCTATCACCCGGTGACGGGAGAGCCGGCATTGTTTCTTTGTGAAGACGGGCAGATGGATTGGGTGGAGGGGCCGATCGCCGATATGGAGCCCGGCCCCGACGGAGAAGGCGCGGCCTTGCTCTACACCCTGATGAGCCACTTCACCGAGCGCCGGTTTGTCTATGCGCACGATTGGGATGAGGGCGATCTCGTGATCCATGACAACCGCAATGTGATTCACTCGGCCACTTGGTTCGATACTGAAAACGAGATTCGCCACATGTGGCGGACGACGGTGATGGGTAACCCGGGCAGGGAGTATCAGGACGAGGCCCCAAGCTGGATTCCGGCACCAGGCGTGGCCCCCACCGAAGGACTCGCCGACCAGACCAACGCCAGCGGAAAGTGAATGCAGTGCAGGGCGCTTCTGATCAGCGCCGATTAATGCCTGCCAACAAAAACCCCGTTCGCGGAGTAATCACTCCCGGTGATACTGAAACTCCCGCCTATTTCCGGGGGCGGGGCGCCCGGAGTGGCCGCTGGCATTAAGGGTGAGACCGGCGGCGTCACGCCCTAGAATCTGTACCGCTGTCGGGCGGTGGTCGCGGCCAGTCGGAATCACAGGCCGAGAATCAGCTCCAGACGGAATCCTCGGCACCATAGAACTGCTTTCATCGCATCTATTACATCTTTTCCAACGGCAGACTCGACAAAACCTTTTGCTTATAAACCGTTATCAGCCCGTTACTGGACCTTCGCTATGCTGCAAGGCCTTCGCCCGTAACGGAGAAATAAAAAGGTACAGCTATCAGCTGGGCCGCGAACCCTGGAAAACCAAGGAGTTTGTGGCTGAGATTCCGGATCGTCTGAGGACGTGGAACTGATAGAACTATAGGCCTGAGCGTTCCCTGAGTTTCTTTGCCGCGCCGCTGTGACGACGAATGAGATCTGACTCGTCAATCTCAGGAATACAGCCATCAATGACTTTCCAGTCGCCACCGATCATGACGCGGTCTGCGCGAGAGGCTCCACATAGTACTAGAGCCGCGATCGGATCATCATAGCCGCTATGACGAAGTTCATTGAGCCCAAAGAGTGCAAGGTCTGCCTGGTTGCCGGGTGTGAGTGAACCTATATCGTTTCGGCCAAGACATCGGGCGCTGCCTTTCGTCGCGAGATGAATAGCATCAAGGTGACTGAATCGGCCGGCGCCTTCACGCAGGCGCTGCAGCATCATTGCTGCGCGGACTTCCTCAATAGCATTGGAGGCGTCATTGGAGGCCGATCCATCAACACCTAAACCCACGGCACTGCCTGCGCTTTGTAAATCGCAGGCTGGACAAAGGCCCGAGGCCAGCGTCATGTTGGAATGGGGGCAGTGCGTAACCGCCGTGCCGGCTTTGCCGAGGCGATCAATCTCCTCGTTGTTGAAGTGGATGCCGTGGGCGAGCCAGGTATTGCTCCCGAGCCAGCCGCAATCCTCAAGATAGTCGAGCGGACGCATCCCGAGCGTTGCAAGGCAGAAATCGTTTTCGTCCTGTGTTTCTCCAAGATGTGTGTGCAGTCGAACGCCCAATTGGGAGGCAAGCTTGGCCGTTTGTCGCATCAGATCCTGCGTCACTGAAAAAGGTGAGCAGGGAGCAAGCGCGATCTGCACCATGGCGCCAGGCCCCGATTGATGGAAGCAGCTCACCACACGCTCACTGTCGGTCAGGATTTCATCTGTCTTTTGAACCACTGAATCCGGCGGCAGGCCGCCGTCTTTTTGCGAGAGGTCCATCGACCCACGGGTGAGGGTGACGCGTATGCCGATCTTCGTCGCAACTTCGACCTGGATGTCCACCGCATCCTCAAGTCCTTTTGGATAAAGATAGTGATGATCCGAAGTGGTGGTACAGCCTGAAAGCAGCAATTCCGTCAGGGCAAGTTCGGTCGCAACAGCAAGTCCTTCTGGATCGAGCCCGGACCAGACCGGATAGAGCGCTTTTAGCCAATCGAAGAGTTCCTTGCCGAGTGCAGGTCGAAGCGCCCGGGTCAACGTCTGGTAGAAATGGTGATGCGTATTAACGAGACCCGGCAGGACGACATGGGAAGAGGCGTCGAACTCGGTGCACGGCGCAGAAGGGGTCTTGCCGGCCGGAACGAGTTCAGAGATCTCGCGGCCATCAATGACGATCCCGCCGCCAGCGTTTTCGGCAAGGATAGCGAGTGGGTTCTTAAGCCAGAGCCGACCCATGGTATGAATAGCGTGGTCGAAAAAAAACCCGCCCCGTCACCGGGGCGGGTTTTGGTTCAGTCGAAAACTGCCTTATTGAGGTAGCTTGTCGTCAACACCTTCAACGTAGAAGTTCATGCCGGCCAGCATGCCATCGTCAGCCACCGCTCCTGCGGGCACAACGACTTCACCCGCCTGGTTGCGGATGGGGCCCGCGAAGGGATGCAGGGCACCGGTGCGGATGGACTCAGCGGTTTTGGCTGCGAGTGCCGAAACGTCAGCGGACATATTAGTGAAAGGCGCCATGACCACCATGCCTTCAGCCATACCGTCCCAGGTGTCGGAAGAGCTCCAGGTACCGTCAAGAACGGCCTTGGCTCTGGCGACGTAGTAGGGACCCCAGTTGTTCACGTTAGCGGTGAGCTGCGTATTGGGTGCAAAGTGAATCATGTCCGAAGCTTGACCAAAGGCATGTACACCGCGCTCCGCGGCTGCTTGCAGCGCTGCGGTGCTGTCCGTGTGCTGAGTAATGATGTCGGCACCCTGATCCATCAGCACTTTAGCGGCGTCAGCCTCTTTGGGCGGATCAAACCAGGTGTAAACCCAGACCACTTTGACCTTGATGTCGGGGTTGACCGAATGGGCGCCCAGCAAAAAGGCGTTGATGCCCCGGACCACTTCGGGAATTGGGAAAGAGGCGATATAACCGACGGTGTTGGTCTTTGAGACCTTGCCCGCGATTACGCCCTGCACATAGCGACCCTCATAAAAACGTGCGACGTAGGTCGAGACGTTGTCGGAACGCTTGTAACCGGTGGCGTGCTCGAACTTTACGTTCGGGAAGCGTTTGGCCACTTTGAGCGTGGGCTCCATGTAGCCGAACGAAGTCGTGAAGATAAGTTCGTGTCCAGTCTCGGCGAGTTTCGCAATCGCACGTTCGGAGTCCGGTCCCTCAGGCACGTTCTCCACAAAGGTGGTCTGGACGTGGTCACCGAGTTCCTTCTCTAGCGCAAGCCGGCCCTGATCGTGAGCATAGGTCCAGCCATGGTCACCCGGAGGGCCAAGATAAATAAACCCGACTTTTAATTTGTCAGCCGAGGCTGTCCCGGCGGTCAGCGCCAGGGCGCCCGCAAGCGCGATGGCAGTCATTTTAATCAGTTTTTTCACGTTCACATTCCTCTAAATTGGTGATCAGAAATCACAAAAATTTCGTCGTTATCGGTCAGCGCTCGGCCCGAAATGGCTTGCCCAGACAAGCCGGAGCATTCAGCCGGATCCGAGTCGAATCACGTGAGATCAAGACTAATACAACTATGGTCGCAATGTAAGGGAGCATCGACATAAATGATGCCGGAATCCCAAGGCCCGCCGCCTGGGCGTTGAGCTGAAGGATGGTAATTCCGCCGAAAAGTACCGCACCCAGCAGTACCCGCGTCGGCCGCCAGCTTGCAAAAACCACTAGCGCCAGCGCGATCCAGCCCCGGCCGGCGGTCATATGCTCAGCCCACAACGGGGTATAGACGAGCGACAGGTAGGCGCCACCCAGGCCCGCCATGGCGCCGCCAAAGGCCACCGCAGCGTAGCGGATGGCGATGACGGGATAGCCGATCGCGTGGGCGGACTGGTCCGAATCACCCACGGCGCGCAGGATCATGCCCCAGCGGGTATGTTTCAAAAACCAGTGAGTGACGCCGAGCAGCACGATGCTGACATAGACCAAAGGATCGTGGCCAAACAGCAGGCGGCCCACAATGGGCAGATCGGTCAGTACGGGAATATGAATGGCCCGGATCTGTTCAATCGTCTTGCCGACGTAATCAAGACCGACCAGTGCTGAAAGTCCGGTGCCGAAGATTGTCAGGGCGAGACCTGTGGCGACTTGGTTCGACAGTAGTGACAGTGTGAGGACACCGAAGATCATCGATGCCAACACCCCCATCACAATGGCTGCCGCAAGGCCAATCAACGGTTCACCCGTCAACGTCACTGCGGCAAAGCCGAAGACGGCACCGATCAGCATCATGCCCTCGACACCGAGGTTTAGCACGCCAGATTTTTCTGCCACGAGTTCGCCAGTTGCCGCGAAGACCAGCGGAGTCGCCGCTGTCATCATGGTCATAATCGAAGCGATTATCAGTTCCGTCATGCGGCGTCGCCTCTTGTGCTGACCCGGGTCAGCCGATAACGCGTCAGAAGATCAAAGGCCAGCAGATAGAAAAGAATAATCCCCTGGAAAAGCCCCGTAACTGCTTTAGGCAGCCCCGCCGAGATCTGGGCACTTTCGCCGCCGATATAGGTAACCGCGATCACCGTACCGGCCAGCAACACCCCCACCGGATGCAGCCGCCCCAAGAAAGCCACGATGATCGCGGTGAAGCCATAGCCCGGAGAGATTTTTGGCATCAACTGGCCGATGGTTGAAGCGGCCTCCATAACACCGGCAAGACCTGCAAGCCCGCCACCTACCAGCAGTGTTGTCCAGACCATCTGGTTGTTGCCGATACCGGCATGACGTGCGGCAAGCGGTGCTGAGCCGAAGACTCTTATCTGAAATCCGAATCGGGTCCGAATCAGCACAAACCAGATAACGAACGGAATCAGGACAGCAATCAGTGTGCCAAGGTGTACCCGATACCCCGGAACAAACATTGGTAGCAGTGCGACATCGGGAAACATCCGGGTGCCGGGAAAGCCCCAGCCCTGTGGATTTCGCCAAGGCCCCTGTACCAGATGAACCAGCAGCAGTTCAGCCACATAGACCAGCATCAAAGAGACAAGAATCTCGTTAGCGTTAAAGCGTGTTTTCAAAAGAGCGGGCATGGCGGCCCAGGCCATACCACCCAGGATGCCAAGCAGCATCATGCACGGCAGGATGAGCAGGTTGGTACTGTCAAAGAAATAAACGGCGGGCGCGCTACCTAAAAGTGCTCCGGCAATGAACTGGCCCTCTGCGCCGATGTTCCAGACGCCCGCACGAAAGCCCAGCGCAAGACCCATCCCGATCAGGATCAAAGGACCGGCTTTCACCGCAACCTCGGATAACCCCGACCAGGAGGTGAGCGGTTCAACAAAGTAGATGTAAAGTGCCACTCCCGGCGCCTTGCCCATGGCAAGAAAGATAAGCGCCCCGGTTATGGCGGTGAGCGCGAGCGCCAACAGCGGTGAAAGCCACGACGCATAAGCAGACTGCGTTGGCCGGGCCTCAAGTGTGAACATGAGAAGCGGTTTCCGAAGTCGTGCGGCTCGCGCCCATCAGCAGGCCCACTTCCTCAGTGGTGACCTCACCGGTGGGTCGGGGCGGAGAGAGCATGCCCTGTGAAATCACCGCGATGCGGTCGCTCAGGGCAAAGATTTCATCAAGATCCTGGGAAATCAACAGAGCCCCCGCCCCTGCACTGATGAGTTGCTGAATCTTTTCATGAATCGCGGCAGCAGCGCCGGCATCAACCCCCCAGGTAGGCTGGGACACGATCAGCAGTTGCGGGCTCTGCAGGATCTCGCGGCCCATAATGAACTTTTGCAGATTGCCTCCTGAAAGGCTGCTCGCAAGCGCATCGATGCCGGTCGCTTTGACATCAAACTCTTCAAGTATCTCGTCGGTGTATCGACCCACCCCTGGCCAGTTGATGAGTCCATGGTTGACAAAGCCCATGCGAAAAGCTGAGGTGAGAAAACTGTTCTGCACCAGGTTGAGATCCGAAACCGCCGCGTGGCCGACACGCTCTTCCGGGACAAAGACGGCGCCGAGTTGACGCCGGGCCATGGGGCCCATCCGACTGGCATCGTTCGCAAGAATCTCAATCATGCCCGCCTGTGGCCGACCGGTTTCCCCCGAAAGCGCGTTCATGAGTTCTGTCTGGCCGTTTCCGGCAATGCCGGCGATGCCCAGAACCTCACCGGCGTGCACCGAAAAACCCACATCAGTGATATCCGTGCCATGGGGCTCATCGGAGCGAACTGAAAGGTCCGTTACCTTGAGGCGCACCTCTGATGCTGCAGACGCGGTATGACCTTTGACGGATTCGACCCGCCGTCCGATCATTTTCTCGGCAAGCGACTGGGCGGTCTCGTCCGCAGGATTACAGTCATCCACCCGCTTGCCGCCACGCAGAATCGTGGCTCGATCACACAGCGAGCGTACCTCTTCAAGTTTATGGCTGATGTAGAGGATGGACCGGCCCTCACCCGCGAGTTTGCGCAGCGTCGCGAAGAGGATTTCGGTTTCCTGGGGTGTCAAGACTGAAGTCGGTTCATCCAGAATCAGCAGGCTTGGGTTTTGCAGCAGACAGCGGACGATCTCGATACGCTGGCGCTCCCCCATGGAGAGGTCATAGACATGCCGGTCAGGGTGTAGCGTCAGTCCATAGTCCTGCGCTGTTGTTTCGAGGCGTTCGCGCAGTTCATCGAGGTCCTGCGGCGGCAGTGCCAGCGCCACATTTTCCAGCGTGCTCATCGACTCAAAGAGTGAAAAATGCTGGAAGACCATGCCGATCCCGAGGGACCGGGCACTGGCCGGGTTGTCGATAGTCATCTCATCGCCCCGCCAGCAGAGAGTTCCCTGATCGGGACGTAACACACCGTAAATGATTTTGACGAGCGTACTCTTTCCCGCGCCGTTCTCTCCGAGCAGCGCATGAATCTCCCCAGGAGCAATCTCAAGATCAATATCGTCGTTCGCAATACAGCCAGGGAAAGCCTTGCCGATTCCCTTAAGCTGTAACAGCGGTTTGTCGTTCATGCTTGATGACCTGCGTTGCAAAGACGCATTCTTACCGTGAGCCCCGTTCTTTAGTAGGGAATCTTATCCTGTTTTTTGAGCCAATCTTCCATTAACTGATCGGCGGCCGCCAGGTGATGCCTTACCAGCGGCAGCTGCCTGTCGGGTAGCTCTAGGGAGACTTCACGATAGAGGGCCGCGTCGTCAAAGCCGATCCGTGCCGCATCGTCGCGGTCACTGGCAAAGTAGATGGTTTCAATGCGTGCCCACCAGATCGCGCCAAGGCACATCGGGCAGGGCTCGCAACTCGTGTAGATGACGGATCCATCAAGAGAGAAGTCGCCCACGTTTCGGCAGGCATCGCGTATGGCGCTGACCTCGGCGTGGGCGGTCGGGTCATGATCCGAGGTAACCCTGTTCCATCCGCGGCCGATGACCGTGTTGTTGCGGACGATCACTGCGCCAAAGGGGCCGCCTGCGCCTGCCTGCATATGCTCACGCGCAATTTCTACGGCTAGCTGCAGGAACGTTTCGTGGGTATCCTGGTTGTTATCCATGATGTGCTGGGTTAAGTGGTGTTGCGGTAGTGGCGGAAGATCTGAGCCGATCCTTGTCCGCTTTGCAAATTTCCAGGACCTCGCCAATTACGCCAAGCGCAATTACGCCAGGCTCCTTGCCGGCAGGGCCATTTTTGCCGATGGGGCTCGTGAGTCGGGCAAGTTCCAGATCGTGCAGCCCGTCTTTTTTTAAGGCTTTGCGAAACCGCCGGGATTTGCTCTCGCTCCCGATGAGTCCGGTATACACCAGATTCGGCTGTCTCAGCAGGATGCGGCAAAGTTCGTAATCCAGCGTGTGGCTGTGGGTCATCACCAGCGCCGCTTCATAGCTTTCAAGTTGACTCGCACCAAGGACGGGATCAAAGTTTTCATCGACACGAATATTGGCAGCTTCTGGGACTTGCGCACACTGGTCGGGACGCGCATCAAAGACGGTTACCCGAAGCGGCAACTGCGAGGCAACTGTGCACAAGGCCCGACCGACGTGACCTGCCCCAAAAAGCGCAAGCCGCGGACGATTCTCAGAAAATGAAATCACCGTTGTCTCGGGCCCGATAGGGTCTTCGAATGTTTCATCGGTGATAACTATGGGCGACGTCTCGGAGACGGTTTCGTCAATAGCGATCCGGACGTGATCTTTTGAAGCAAGTTCCTGTTTCGCCTGGGAAAGCCATTTCAGGGCATCAGCATCGATTGGCTCGAGGAGGACGTGCATCACGCCCCCGCAGCACTGGCGCATATCCGGACCCAGCACGCACTGCATCGGAGCCCGCGACCAGGTGCCGGCGCCGTCAAGCATCGCTCTTCCAGCTTCGATGACCGTACGCTCAAGCTCACCCCCGCCGATGGTGCCGACATCGGCATCTTTGGTGAGCAGTATCCAACTGCCAGTATCTCTGGGTGTGGAACCACGTTCGCTGGTTACCAGTGCGAGCACTGCGCGTTCCTTGTGTCTCGCACACTCAAGTGCGGCATCGATCCAGTCGGCTGGGCCTGGCAGTGCTGTAATCATCAGGCAGATGACGCCGCACGTTTTCGTTCTTCAACGATCGCCTGCAGGAGTGCTTCCGGAGTTGCGGGGGTGTCCAACGCCGGAACAAAGCGGTAACCGCTGATGCTCGACACGGCATCAGAAAGTGCCTGGTGCACCGAGATGGCAAGCATCAGGGGAGGCTCGCCAACGGCCTTTGATCGATGAACGGTTGGCTCGTGGTTTTCGCTTCCTGACCATAAGGCAATATTCATCCTTGAGGGCCGGTCCGAACAGGTCGGAATCTTGTAGGTCGATGGCGCGTGGGTTCTGATTTTGCCGGACTCATCCCACCACAACTCTTCGGTGGTCAGCCAACCCATGCCCTGAATGAACCCACCCTCGATCTGGCCCAGATCAACCGCAGGGTTCAAAGACCGCCCGGCGTCGTGGAGGATATCTACTGCTGTGACACGGTTCTCACCGGTAAGGGTGTCAATGGCGACTTCACTGACGGCAGCGCCATAGGCAAAGTAATAAAACGGTCGCCCTCTGGCTTTCTTGCGGTTGTAGTGAATCTTGGGTGTCCGATAAAAGCCTGTGGCCGAAAGCTGTACCCGTGCGAGGTAGGCAAGCTCAACGATTTCGGCAAAGGGTAGCTGATGATCACCTGCAAACACGGTGGCGTCAGCGAAGTGGACATTTTCTGCATCGACGCCAAAATGATTGGCTGCAAAGGAGATCAGCCGGCGCTTGAGCGTGTTAGCTGCATTAAGAGCTGCCATGGCGTTGAGGTCTGCACCGGAAGAGGCCGCGGTGGCCGAGGTATTGGGCACCTTGTCGGTTCGTGTCGCCGAGACCCCGACCTGATCGATCGGCACTGCGAGGGCATGGCTGACCACCTGGGCGACCTTGACGAAGAGTCCCTGTCCCATTTCGGTGCCGCCGTGATTCAGATGGATACTGCCGTCCCGGTAGATGTGTATGAGTGCGCCCGCCTGGTTGAACCAGGTAGCGGTAAAGGAGATGCCGAACTTCACGGGTGTCAGGGCGAGGCCCCTCAGTATCAGGGGGTTCGCAGCATTGGCTTCGCGGATGGCATCGCGGCGCGCCCAGTAGTCGCTGGTTTTCTCAAGTTCGTCGACCAGTTCGCTCAGAATAAAGTCATCGACCGGCATGAAATAGGGCGTGATGTTGCGCTTGGGGCCACAGTAGAAATTACGTTTTCGCACCGTTAGGGGATCAAGACCTGTGGCCCGGGCAACACCTTCAATGATGCGTTCGCCGGCCAGCATGCCCTGGGGGCCGCCGAAACCACGAAAGGCGGTGTTGGAAACCGTGTTCGTAAAGGTGCGCTGAGACCTGATGTGCACGGCAGGAAAGTAGTAAGCGTTGTCGAGATGAAACATGGCGCGGTCGTTGACCGGGTCGGAGAGATCGAGTGCGCATCCGCAGCGCGAGGCTAGGGTGCAATCGACAGAGAGAATCTGTCCCGCGTCATCATGACCGACCTGCCAGTCGAACCTAAAATCGTGCCGCTTGCCGGTAAGGCGCATGTCGTCATCGCGATCCAGCCGGCATTTGACGGCGCAACTATTGCGTCCGGCCGCAATCGCGGCGAGCGCCGCCCATTGGCAGGCCTGGCTTTCCTTGCCACCGAAGCCTCCGCCCATGCGGCGGACTTCGACGGTAACCGCGTGAGCGGGCTTGTTTAGCACCTTGGCGAGGTGCTGCTGGATCTCACTCGGATGCTGGGTTGAGCAGTACACCAGCATGTGGTCGTCTTCCTGGGGTATCGCGAGCGAGATCTGCCCCTCAAGGTAAAAGTGATCCTGTCCACCACAGTACATGGTACCCGCGGTCCTGCGCGGCGCTGACTGCATAGCCTCTTGCCAATTACCGCGAGTCATTATTTGTTCGTCGCTGATAAAGCGCTGCCGCTCAAGTGCCTCATCGACCGTCAGCACGGCATCGCCAGTATGGACATGAATCCGGCTGAGCGCCGCCGCAGCGCGGGCAGCGCGGTGACTGGTGGCGACTACGGCGAAGACCGGTTCACCGTCAAAGCGGATCTCGCTCGAAGCGAGGAGTGGTTCGTCTCCGCGCCCCGACGGGCTCACATCGTTCTCACCGGGGATGTCAGCCGCGCAGAAAACATCAATGACGCCGGGAGCGGTGCGCACCGATTCAAGATCAATCTCGGTTATCGTGCCGATGGCGGTATCGGCACCGCCTACAGCAAGATGCAGCGTGCCAGCAGGCAGCGGCATGTCGTCGATATAGACCGCTTGGCCAGTGGCATGTTTGAGTGCGCTGTCATGGGCAAGTGCTGCGCCCGGTGCGGTGTTGATGGCTTTAGCCACGCGCAGGCACCTCCAACGCTTCGACGTCAGAAAAGAGTTGGGGTGTGGTCTCGCCGTTGATGCTTCGCAGGCACCGCTCCAGCAATCCTTGTGCAGCACGCATCCGGTAGGACGCGCTTGCCCGCATGTCGGAGATCGGCGCAAAGTCTTTTGAAAGCGCTTCGCTGGCGGACTTCAGCAGATCACGATGAACGGACTGGCCGATCAGTGCCTGCTCACATAGGGCGGCCCGCCGTGGTGTGGCGGCCATCCCACCAAAGGCAATACGTGCGGAGGTGATGGTGTTTGTCTCGATGGTGAGGCCAAAGGCTCCGCAGACCGCGCTAATGTCCTGATCAAACCGTTTGGAAATCTTCCAGCAATGAAAGTCGGTGTGAGCGCTCAACGGGATGCTGATGTTGGCGACAATCTCGCCGGGTGCGATATCTTGTTTGCCGTAATCGATAAAAAATGATTCCAGTGCTACGGTACGCTCGCCGTTGGCGCTCACAAGGTGCACAGAAGCCGCCAGGGCAATAAGCGCCGGCGCCAGGTCCCCAATGGGAGAGCCGTTAGCAATGTTGCCGCCCACGGTGGCCTGCGCGCGGACCTGTCGGGATCCAAAGCGATGCAACAGCGGCCCAAGGTCTGATGCCAGCGCTGAAAGCGGTGCAATACTTTCGGCGAGAGTAACGCCCGCCCCGATTTTGAGAGTGCGGGCATCCTTTTCGATATGCCGCAGTGCTTGCATTTTTCCAAGGTCAATAACGCCGTTAAAGCGCGCATGGTTTTTGTTGACCCAAAGACCTACGTCGGTCGAGCCTGCGATGAGTTGCGCATCAGGCAGTTCGCGCTGGATGTGCCACAGGCTATCAAGGTCTACGGGCGCCGCAAACCGGCCCTTTGGTCCTTGCATATCAAGATAACTGGCGTCGTCCTGCCAGTCATGGAGTGTCTTTTGGACCCTCGTGCGCAGTGAGTTAAAGGCCGCGGGTACAGGTTGGGCACAGGCGCTCTTTGCGGCAGTGATGATAGGGCCGTAGCCTGTGCAGCGGCACAAGTTGCCGGCGAGGACATCGTTAATGGTGTCCTGATCGGCGACTTCCTGGCCTTGGGCGCAGGCATTTTGCAGACCCGCGAGGCTCATCACCATACCGGGTGTGCAGAAGCCGCACTG
>JBMUHF010000239.1:0-3045 GCA_050302555.1 Arenicellales bacterium
CAACTCGGGTCAGCAAACAGATGCTTTTGGCTCATTGCTGCGGGAGCGTTCGGCATTAGCGGCATGATATTCACGCCCGTGTTGAACCAGGGCTCACCAGCTTCGATGATTTTGATACCGGAAGCACGCATCGGTGCATAGGTGATCCACTTGGCCTGCCCAGCCTGTTGCTCTGGAGCGGTTGCATGAATCATGAACTTCAGGGCTTCATCAGCGTTGGGCGTACCCTTGATCATGGCAAGCCACTCTTCCTCAAGCACCTGACCGTCCCAGTTGGTCACAAAAGGCGCACCTTCTGATAGCACTGCGGCACCGATACGGCCGTTATAAGCGAGTGACATTGACACTTCGCCACTTTTAACCAGCTCAAGCGGTTCGGCACCTGCAGACCAGAAGACCGCATGATCTTTGATGGTGTCGAGTTTAGCGAAAGCCCGGTCCATCCCTTCGGCTGTGTCAAGCACCGAGTAGACATCTCCTGGCGCTACACCGTCGGCCATCAGGGCCATTTCGACTAGGGCGTTGCCCCAGGTATGGATGCCACGTTTGCCGGGGAACTTTGCTACATCGAAAAAGTCCTCGATGGTTTTTGGATCACCAGCTGCGTTTCCGTCAAAGGCACCCTTCTGATAGAAGGGGACATAAGACCAGAAAACTTGAGGGACAACGCAGTTATTGGGGACTTCAACCATCATGTCGTCGTCCATCGACGTGCCATCAGCAGCTGGCGTAAAGACATCACGCGGAAGCTCTTCAAACAAGCCTTCATCGCAACCGACTCGAGCTTCATGAGGCAGGACGTCGATGATATCCCAGGTGACGTTACCGGACTCTACCTGGGCGCGAACTTCACCTAGTCCACCGTTATAGTTGATAAAGTTTACTTTGCCGCCAGTATAGGTATCCACATACGCCTTCTGTTGGCTCATCGTGTACGCACCGCCCCAGGACGCGACGGTGACATCGGCCTGAGCTGGTACTACCAAAGCCGCGCTGATGACAGCTGAGGCCAAGGTGGTTGTTATGAGATGTTTTCTCATGGGTTCCTCCTTCTGAGGTTGGTTTATCGTCTACAAGAGACGCTAGGATATATCCCGGATGCGCTCCTAGTGCGCACCAGAGACATCAAGGGCTCGGCAGTCCTCCATGGACCAACCGAACTTGACTGAATCTCCCTCATTGAGCGACGCATGATGCGACGCGTTGGGAATCTTAACAATAAAATCATCGTGCCCACACACGGTCGCCCGGGTGCGGATATGATCACCAAGATAAATGAGCTCCTGAACCTTGGCATCAAAAACATTGGGGAATTTGCCCGGTTCTGGATTGACTTCCACTCGCTCTGGCCGTAAGGACAGTGTCGCTCTTTCTCCGACGGCGCCCACGTTGACTTTTAGCGCCTTGATCACCTCGCCGTTGTCTATTTTGACGTGACACTGGTTACCCTCTATCGCCTCGATTGATCCCATCAGCCGGTTGTTCTCACCGATGAACTGCGCAACAAACGCATTCTCAGGACGCTCATAAAGATCGCTTGGGGCAGCGAGCTGTTGAATCACGCCATCTTCAAAGACAGCGATACGGTTGGACATGGTCAGTGCTTCAGACTGATCGTGGGTAACGTACACGACTGTCACCCCAAGACTTTCATGGATATGCTTAATTTCATATTGCATCTGCTCACGCAGCTGTTTATCGAGTGCTCCAAGGGGCTCATCCATAAGAATAAGGTCTGGATCGAAAACCAGCGCGCGCGCGACGGCAACCCGCTGCTGTTGTCCACCTGAGAGCTGCGCGGGCCGCCGGTCGCCGAAGGCGCCTAACTGGACCATGTCGAGAGCGCGCTTGATACGGGTTGCAATTTCGGACTTACTGAGTTTGCGCACCTCCAAAGGAAACGCGAGGTTCTCGTTCACCGTCATATGGGGAAAGAGGGCATAATTCTGAAACACCATCCCAATGCCCCGTTTGTGGGGCGGTACCGCATTGATCGGCCGGTCGCCAAGATAGATCTCGCCATGGGTCGCCGGTTCAAAGCCGGCCAGCATCATCAGGCAAGTCGTTTTACCAGACCCGGAGGGGCCCAGCATCGTGACAAATTCACCGCGCTCAATGTCCAGATTGAGGTTTTTGACGACTAAAATTTCGCCGTCATAACTCTTCTGGACTTCTTTGAAGCGGACAAAGATATCCCCCGTGCTCATGTCGAGACTAACTCCTTCCGTTGGTGATTTGTTTATTATTGGCCTAGTAAATCTCGGCCAGATGAACGACCTCGGGTCAGTCTAGTAGTTTAGGGTCTGATTCTCAACAACCTTGAGGATATCCATGGAATTTAGTATTTCTGTGGCCGATTCATAGGAGACCGTATTCGGCCGTTGTCTAGGGGTTGTTTTCAATCCGCAGTTGATGAAAATCACTTTGGGAAAAAGACGCACCTTTCAGAGATACGCGCGAGGGCCGAGAACCTGAAAAAAAGGAGAAATTCCAGGTGCTGAAAAATAATGATAAAAGAGCCGTGATGCTTCTGAAAACCGATGCACGGGCTCAAGCGTGGGTCGATGCCTTCTCAATGGCGATGCCGGAACTTGAGGTGCGCCTCTGGCCCGAAACGGGTGACCGGAGTGAGATTAACTGTGCACTGTTATGGGGCCCGCCGCCGGAGTTATTCGATCAGCTTGATAACCTGGAAGTGGTCTTCTCAATCGGCGCGGGCGTTGATTCGTTGTTGGCCTGCCCGACTTTGCCGGCGCATTTGCCGATTGTGCGCATGGTGGAGCCGGAGTTGACCGCGGGTATGGTTGAGTTTTGCCTCTTTCATGTTTTGCGCTTTCACCGGTTGATGCATCTTTTTGAAAACCATCGTGTTAACCGGCACTGGGAAGCGTTGACCCAGGGTCCCGCAAGTGAAGTCACTGTAGGGATTATGGGTCTTGGCGTATTGGGCCAGGCCCTTGCGCGCCAGTTATCGGCGCTTCGATATCGGGTGATCGGCTACCGGCGTGGGTCGGGTGAAGTTGACGGCATGGACGTGTTTCATGG
>JBMUHF010000240.1:0-4045 GCA_050302555.1 Arenicellales bacterium
TGGGCTGACCGGTTAGCGCAAACGCTAATTGCTTTCCCATCATGGTTGCCATTGGAACACCCCGGCCGTTGTACCCCAGACCTGCATAAACATTTTCGGAAAGTTTGAGCAACATTGGCCGCTGGTGAGAAGTAATACCCACGTACCCCGCCCAGTCGTATTCCCAATCTGCTCCCGCGATCTGCGGAAAAAGACGCTCTGCCTTGGATCTCAAATGAGCCGTATTTAAGGAGCCGATCTCACCGGACAGAGTCCCACGCCAGCCGAAAACGAGGCGATTCGTTTCATCGACTCGATAGTACGCTGGCACACCTGCGTACTCCCCTACCGGCTGCCGATGCGGCAGCAGGGTCGACGCGACAGACTCCGGCAGAGGAGACGTCGCGGTAAGCATGCTGGCCACCGGAACAATCGTTTGAGCCAAGCTCGGCCAAAGGTTATCCGTGTACCCGTTGGTTGCAAGCACCAAACGTTTGCATTTGACGCTCCCACCAGGAGTAGAAACCTGCCAGCCTTTTCCATTCGGAGAAACCCTGACCGCCCGGGAGTCGCCATGGAGAGTAACGCCCCGCTTGTGACAAGCACGGGCCAAACCTCGGCAATAGGCCAACGGCTGCAGGCTGCCGCCGCGGCTATCAAGCATGCTCCGATCATAATGAGAGGTGCCGATCAATTCCGACGTAGCACTGTTATCCAACAGTCGCACATCCTCGCCTGCTTCGGCCCAGAATCGCGACCACTCGGTCAGATAACGAATCGCTTTGGTCCCTTTACCCGCGATGACCGAACCTGTCCTCTGTGCCTGACAGTCAATCTGGTACTTCTCAACAAGATCAAAAACCAACTGAACCGCCGCACCCATTGTCTCGATAAAAGTCTCGAACTGGCTGCCGGGATATAACTGTTTCAAAGCAGCAAGATCCGGTTTCCATTGAACATGAATCTGGCCGCCGTTGCGGCCAGAGCAACCCCAGCCGGGTTGCGCCTGATCAATGATCACGATGTCCTTGGCGTGATCGACAGCATGCAATGCAGTCGACAACCCGGTATAGCCCGCGCCAACAATCAGAAGATCTGTCTCGATGTCTTGGTTCAGCTCATCAAAATCGGGGGCGGGTTCCGCGGTCGACCGCCATAGACTGTCTGGCCACTGAGTATCCTGCACAGTCATTGTTTGCCGATGAACGTGAGCCGACGCATGCTTTGGATTATGTGTCTGACCTAAAAGGTTCGGTCACAATGTTGCCGACGTGGCGTTTCTCGATAAAAGCCTGCTGCGCCGCGTGGAAGTCCTCCAAGGCGTAGGTAGCGGCAAGCAACGGCCGGATCTCACCGCGTTCGATATATCCCACTAGGTCCTCGAACACGCCCGGCGGCGGTACCGTCGCACCGGTGAATGTCAGATCACGAAGATAAAAAGTACGCAGATCAAACTCAACCATCGGGCCGGCGATAGCACCGGCGCAGGTATAACGGCCACTGCGTGCAAGCGCGCTGATCAACTGCGGCCAAAGAGCACCGCCGACAACATCGGCCACCACATCGACCGAATCCTTGCCGATTGCATCACGGAGTGCTGATCCAAGATCTGCACAGGCACGGTCGATCACGGCCGAAGGCCCGACAGCTTTAACCGCGTCAGCCTTGTCGGCGCCACACAACGCAACACATTGTGCACCACGGCGGTTGGCCAGCTGGATCAGCGCAGAGCCCACCCCCCCGGACGCGCCCGTCACCAAAACAGTATCGCCAGCGGTGACAGCCCCCCTGTTCAGCATGTTCTCAGCAGTTACATAAGAACAAGCGAAGGTCGCAAGTTCGGCATCCGACATCGTTGTATCAACGGGGTGGACCTGTCGATGGGAAACTTTCGTGTACTGGGCGTAGCCGCCGTCGCATTCACTGCCGAAATAACCCGCTTTTGACCGGTTTAATGGATCATCCCAATTACGAAGCCAGCCGTCGATCATCACGCGCTGGCCAATCAATGACCGCTCCGCCCTCTCGCCAACACTGACAACGGTCCCTACGGCGTCCGCTCCCTGAATACGCGGGAACGAAACCGAGGCGCCACCCCACGTTCCGTCGTCACCTTCGGCTCCAGCAAGGGCATCACCGGTGGTTGCGTCGGTGTTGCCCTTGGAGTACCAGGCGCTTCGCGTATTGACGTCGGTGTTGTTCAGGCCACACGCCGCAACCCGAATCAGCACTTCGTCCGACTGCGGCTCGGGAACTGGCCAGTCGCGGTGAAACTCCAGTTTGTCGAGTCCGCCATGGCCGGTCAGAACCACGGCATGCATCGTCTTTGGGATGTTGTCTGTCATAGCTAATGCCCCTCCAAGTCTCAATCAGCAAACATTTTATGAATGCGCCCGGCGGTTCGCCAAATTACCCGCCGTATACGGCTACCGGATCTCCCAGCAGTTTTTCATCCGGCGCGAATCCCAGACCCGGTTGGTCCGGAACAAAGAGATCACCATTTTCACTACGCGGGCCCCTTCCAGGGGCAACATCCACCGTCAGCATATCCTGACAAGCCCAACAGCCGAGCCGAAACTCCTCGGGCGTGCTCTGCGCCAACGCCGCCGCCTCGGCATCCGCCATCGCCGACCCACCGGTCGCCATGACATAGATCTGAATGCCGTGCGCGATGGCAAGATCACGAATACGCCTCGCCTTGGTCAGCCCCCCGACCCGGTTGATCTTGATGTTGGCCACTTCTGCAATACCTTCCCGAGCGATAGTTGCCATATCGTTGACACTCACCAGAGTTTCATCAACCGAGATCGGTGAGCGCGTTACGCTGCGCAGCGCCTTGATATCGTCAGTCGTTTCGCAAGGCTGCTCAAAAGTCACGCCAAGATCGGCCACGGCGTTCATGACCATTGCTGCCTCACGGCGAGTCCAGGCACGGTTGACGTCATACAGGATGCGCTCGTCTGACAGCCGGTGTTCCTCGACGTAGCGGATCCGCTGAATATCTAGATCCGTGTTGCTTCCCCCGACCTTGACGGAATGGCCGCGGTAGCCGCGTTCACGGTATTTTTTGATAAGCCCGACCATGTATTCCGGTGAGCCGCTGGAAACCGAGGACATCACACGTGTGGGGGTTCCAAAGCATCCGCCCAGAAGATTCGGCAAAGACTGTCCCGTGGCCTGTCCGGCAATATCGAGACAAGCCATGTCAATCGGAGACTTGACGTAAGGGTGGCCAGGCAAAGTCTTGTCCATCAGATATTCGATACGACCGGACTGCCTCGGGTCAGCACCAATCAGAACCTGAGCCAGGGTTTCGATACCGGCCCGTATTCCGGGGCCGTGCGCTGGCACGTAGGTGTGCCCCCAGGGCGTGCCTTCACCCCAGCCACTGATGCCATCATCGGTATCGATCCTGACGAAAGTGGCGTCGAGGACTTCAAATTTGAGACGACCACCCGACAACCAGTAAGGCTCAGCGAGCGGCAGATCCTTGTGATAAACAGATATCTTTTTGATATTCATATCAGGAAGTCCGGTACTCGGCGAGCGGCTCTCCAAGTGCGCTTGCCAGCGGAGTGACCCCCAGGCCGGGCCGGGTGCTTGCAAACAGTCTACCGTCGCGAACCTCAGGTGGAGGTTCGCCCGTAGAGGCGGTGTTGTAGTTGTGCAGATCGGTCGTGTTGTAAAGATATGACTCGGGGCATGACGCCGCAAAATGTGAGACGGCAGCAGTGGTGATTTCTCCCCCCCAGGTATCTTCGCAAACCACCGACAGGCCATGCTCAACGAGGTAGTCCCTGACTCGACGCGCCTTAGTGAGACCACCCAGATTTGAGATCTTGAGACAAACCACCTCGGCGGCCCGGCCTGCGACCAGGCGCCCGGCCATCTTGAAGTCGGTAATGCATTCGTCGAGCTTCATGGGAAGATCGCAGCGCGAACGCACGTGCAGGCACTCCTCGTAACTGGTGCAGGGCTGCTCAATCATGACCCCGGTGTCGCGCACCTCCCGGACCACCTGTACCGCTTCGCGCACCGTCCATCCGCGGTTGGCATCAGCAAAGGC
>JBMUHF010000241.1:0-1311 GCA_050302555.1 Arenicellales bacterium
GACAGCGAATGCTTCAGTGCATACCAGAATCACTTCAACGAAGTGATTCAGCCCATCCACGACCGGTTCAATGCATTCCTGGCCGAGTGTGGTGAAGCGGCTTATCCCGTCGGAGAGTTTTTTGAAGCCTCACCGCACATGAACCTGCTGCTCTATCCGGAGCCCGTCAAGTTCAATCGATCAAAGCCGCTTGATTCCAGGCAGTTTCAGTATCTTGAGGGCTGCGTGCGTGATGAAGAGTCGTTTCAAGTGCCGGAATTCAAGACTCACAATGACGCCCCACTGCTCTATGTCAGTTTCGGTAGTTTGGGCTCAGGAGATACCGGGCTTTTAAAGCGACTGATGGATGTGATCTCCACCATGCCGGTGCGCGCACTCTTTAATGTGGGGGACTACGAAAGCGAATACGATGCCGTTCCCGACAACGTGCAGATTGCGTCATGGTATCCCCAGCCTTCGGTCATCTCGCAGTCCGATGCGGTGATCCACCACGGGGGCAACAACTCGTTCAATGAGTGCCTGTACTTCGGTAAGCCCGCGCTCATCATGCCCTATGTCTGGGATGGTCATGACAACGCCAAGCGCGTTGCCGAGACGGGGCACGGGTGCCACCTGCACCGCAACCACTGGAAGCCCAAGGAACTCCGGGCTACCATTGAAAGCATGCTCATGAACGAGGCGATGCATGAGCGCCTCGCTGCGACATCGACCCACATGCGCTCCGAGCAGGGCCCCACCAAGGCCGCGTCGATTCTCGATCAGCTACTCCAGTGAATCGAGCGGATATTGCTCTAAGGTATAAACGCCTATCGGCGATTCCTTTATCCTCGGAGCAGCCTGAACCCAGCAGTCTCAAGAAAAAGACACCGGATGCAAAAGCACCCGGTGTCTTTGGCTAGCGAACGCTAATGAGCAGGATGCCGTTCCTGCACGTTGCTATTATCCGCGCCTCTTTTTGCGATAGATTCTGTTGTACTCCTGAATCAAGCGGTTAGCTCCGCGTTTATCCAGGCCCCAAGCGGACCATTGGTCTCTCACATCGTAGATTGCTTTTCGAAAGGTGGCTGGACTCGTGCCCATATCGGCGATCACCTTGAGAGCAAGGTCAGGCTGTGACATCAGCATCGCCTTGATGCTGTCGCTGTTGGCGAAGAGGTCTGAGTCGACGGAACCCGCTTGTAGTGGCGGCAGATGATCCGCAGTAACTTTCTCGAGTTGACAGGCAAAGTCCTTTTTCGATTGAGAGGCTTTGTATAACTGGGCAATCTGCCTGCCAATATTAATTGACAGGGATGGCCGATCAGAGGACCC
>JBMUHF010000242.1:0-1645 GCA_050302555.1 Arenicellales bacterium
CGACGGGACAAATGGTTGGGCAACCAAGGGGCCGTTCGACGGCATTATGTTGACAGCGGCTCCTGAAAAGGTTTCCGAAACCCTGTTCACGCAGCTCGCGGAAGGGGGTGTCTTAGTTGCGCCCGAAGGCACACGGCATCAGCAGCGACTTCTCTACTGGATCAAGAGGGACCGCGCCGTCCTTCGGCACAAGTCCGTTGAGGTTGTTTTTGTGCCAATGCGACCGGGGCATGTGCAATGAAGATCTTCTCACGACTTTACGAACTCGTCCTGACCTGGGCGGCTCATCCACGTGCGACTCGATATCTCGCCGCCTTATCCTTCGCGGAGTCCTCATTCTTTCCTATTCCGCCTGACGTCATGTTGGCACCAATGGTGCTCGCCCAAAGGCAGCGTGCCTGGGTGCTGGCAGCGGTTACTACTTTGTGGTCGGTTCTGGGTGGCATAGCGGGGTACCTCATTGGCATGTTCTTGTTTAGCGTGGTTGCAACACCGGTCATAAATTTCTACGAGGCGGAAGCTGCGTTCGACATTGTACGAGCGAAATTCCAGGCGCACGGTGTCTGGATCGTGTTCCTCGCAGGCTTTACTCCGATTCCCTATAAGTTGTTCACGATCAGTGCCGGGCTTGCGTCAATGAGTCTGCTGCCTTTTGTAGCGGCATCTCTGGTGGGCCGCGGCGCCCGCTTTTTTCTAGTGGCGGGACTAATTTACGCAGGCGGCGAGCGGTTTGAATCGCAGCTGCGCCGCTATGCCGATGCGATCGGCTGGACTGTCCTGATACTGGCGGTCCTTGCACTGCTGTGGTTCTATGTCTGACCTGTTTAGGTTCGGTGTACGTAGGACGGGTGCGTGCCTCGCCGCGCTCTTGTTGACAATTTTCGCCGGCTGTAGTGGGCCAGCCGTGGTGCCGGTGAGCGACCTCACCGCGCCGCGCACGGAGGCGATGGCTCGAATCGTTCGAAACGGTGACTCTCTTTACACAATCGCATGGGAGGCGGGCCTGGATTACCGGGATGTCGCTCTGTGGAACGGTTTGGAGTCGCCGTATCGGCTCCGAGTTGGACAGGAGATTATCCTTGGTTCTGGCGTTAAAAAAGCATCGAGCGTATCAGTCAGTAAGGCAACGCTGGAGTCGAGCTCTGCCGCTGAGCCAACGGTTGTAGTGCTGGAACCTGTCGAAACCTTGTCAGGTACTCAGGAGGGGGCGACATCTGACAATACAACTCAATCCGAGTCCACGTACGCGGCCTGGCGCTGGCCAGCCAATGGAGAATTGATAGCGTGGTTTGACCCGGAAACCGGAAGCAACGGCATCGATATCGCAGGCGCCGATGGCAGCCCGGTATTCGCGGCTGCTAGAGGTAAAGTGGTGTATGCTGGCACCGGCCTCAGGGGGTACGGACTTCTGATTATTATCAAGCATGACGAAACCTTTCTGAGTGCTTACGCACACAACCGGGCAGTCACCATTAGCGAAGGGGATCCGGTGCACCGCGGGCAAGTTATTGCAGAAATGGGCCAGTCAGGCGCAGAGTCAACCCGGCTCCATTTTGAAATCCGGCGCGATGGTCAGCCGGTTGACCCGCTGCAGTACCTGCCGGAGTTCTAAAGACTGATTCCTATAGCGGCAGGATGATTGCTG
>JBMUHF010000243.1:0-21388 GCA_050302555.1 Arenicellales bacterium
ATAGAGCTTGGAAAGGAACAGATCATAGTTTTGCACTAGAGCCTCATGGTTTTAAAAATTTTGTTAGAGATATCAATCGTGTAAGACACATGCTTCCATTAAAGCCTGAGGACGATTTGGGTAACGAATATGTATTTCAAAAGCTTGGAAAATCCTTAGTAACAAATAGAAATATTGCTGCAGGGGAAGTCATTTCAATCGATGACTTATCTGGAAAAATTTTCAATGATCAATATATACCGGTAGCAAAAGGACCTCCTCCGCAACCGGGTTTTCAGGTGCCTTACGCCCATGCCGTAAAACAGCAGGCGGGACTTATGACCCAGGCTGTGGGTTTGGTGTTGACGGCGCAGCAGGCCGAGGCGATTGTTGCCGATGGTAAGGCTGATCTGGTGGCGATTGGCCGAGAAGCGCTGATGGATCCCAACTGGCCTTTGCATGCGGCGCTTGCACTGAATGCGGATCCGGAATGGGACCAGTGGCCAGAGCAGTATGGCTGGTGGCTCTCCCGCCGGGCCAAGGTCCTTGAGGCGCTGGCAAAGGAGTCGGGCGATTCCTAGGAATTTTTTCAACCAAAATTTCATTGAATAGAACGCATACGGAGAGACAGAAATGGAAGCTACTGTGGTCAGCTCATGGAACGATTTTGATCCGCTGAAACATGCGATTGTAGGGCGCGCGGATTTCACCTGTATCCCGCCGTCGGAGCCTGCCACTGAGGCCAAGGTACCTGAAGACAGCGATATGCGCGGCATGTGGGGTCCCCGGCCGCTGGCAACGGTTGAGCGTGCGAATGCCCAACTGGATAACCTTGTTAGCCTGCTCGAAAGCCGCGGTGTGCGGGTCGACCGACCGGAGCCGATCCAGTGGAACCAGGCGGTGAATACGCCGGACTTCACGACTGGCTCGATGTTTGGCTGCATGCCGCCCCGCGATGTCCTGTTAACAGTGGGCAAGGAAATCCTCAGCGCGCCGATGTCCTTTCGTTGCAGGTACTGGGAATTTTTGTCGTATCACACCTTGATGCAGCGTTATTTCGATGAGGACCCGGAGTTTCGTTGGGAGCAGGCACCGCGCCCTCGGCTCTCTGATGATTCTTATCAAGCCGGATACTTCGACGAGATCACCATAGAAGATCGCCTCAAGCGGACCGCGGCTCTCGATTTCGTTACTACTGAGCACGAACCTCTTTTTGACGCCGCGGATATCTTGCGTATCGGCAAGGATCTTTTCTGTCAGCATGGCCTGACGACCAACCGGCGTGGCATGCAGTGGCTACAGCGACACTTCCCAGACCACCGGGTGCATTCGGTGAACTTTCCCGGAGATCCTTATCCGATCCACATTGATGCAACCTTTGTGCCGCTTCGTCCGGGTTTGATCATGAATAACCCCAATCGAAAATTGCCTGAAGAGCAGCGTGAGATTTTCAAGGCCAATGACTGGGAGATTATTGACGCGGCACAGCCCTCCAACGATGCACCGCCGCCGCTGTGTTATTCGAGCGTATGGTTGTCAATGAATGTGCTGATCCTCGACCACAAGACTGTGATTGTGGAAGAGAGTGAACACCAACAGGCCGAGCAACTTGACGGTCTTGGCTTTGAGGTACTGCCTCTGGCTTTTCGCGATGCCTATCCGTTCGGCGGTGGGCTGCACTGCTCAACCGGGGATGTGTTGCGTGAGGGCTCTTGCGACGACTACTTCAGTCAGCAGGTGGCGGGTACACAGATTTAGTCGTATCTTTTCGGGTTCAGGCGGCACCATCGGACGCCCGCAAGATGATGAGCGATCGGCCCGCCACGGCGGCCAGCACCAGAATGCCTCCGGCCAGGGCCAGCGCCGATGGCTTTTCTCCAAATCCTATCCAGACCCACATCGGACCGAGGGTAAATTCAATCAGGGTGATCAGCATTATTTCGGCACCGGGTACATGGCGTGAGCCATGAATAAAAAGAAAGTGGACGACGGTGACGATACCCCCGCCCCACATCAGACATAGAAGTCCGTCGTGCACGGTCAAGTGGTAATCGAAGCCGGCACCGGCGAGACCAACTAGCGCGCCGATTGCGCCCCCGGTGATACTGGCAGGCAGCATGTTCCGGTCCTTGCCTAACCGCAGAAAAATAACGAACATTGAGAAAAAGAGGGCGCACAGCAGAGCGAGCCCATTGCCAAGGGATGAACCTGCGCCAAGGCCATCGGCAAGCATGACGGCGATGCCGATCATGGCGACAACAATTGCAATGAGGGTAGCGCTAGAGATTCGTTCCCCAAGAAAAATCCGGGCAAGAACCGCAGTAATGAGCGGACAGGCGCCGAGGATGAACATCGCATTGGCTACAGTGGTGTGGGTCATGGCCAGAATGACTGTGGGGTTGGCCAGCCCAAGACAGATACCGGCGGCGAGACCCACCCATCCTGCCTCCAGAAAAAGTCGCGGAAGTTGTGCTCGATACCGAATAAGAAGGACAAGTAGGATCGCAGGTGTAAAAAATGCCTGTCGACCGAAAATTACCTGCCATTCGTTGGCGGATTCAATACTTCGAAACAGGAACCCGTTGACAGAGATCAGAAGACTGCTCGCGGCGATCAGCCACACGGCATAGCGCTCGGAAACACTCCGTGGTGCAACCTCCATTGGGCTCACGTCTGATTGCCTCTGTTTGTGTAAATGGTATACGCAGATAAGCAGACGAGGGTTGTGAGGATAATGCTCCCGCCGACCAGCGTCTCCCGGCTGGGTACTTCTCCCAGCACAACCCACACCCAAAGTGGCGCAAGTAATGCTTCAAGGCGCAGGATCAGGCTGACCTCGGGTGCGGGGAGATATCGAGGACTGAGTCCGATCATGGCCAGACTGGCAGGCAGGACTAGAAGTCCCAGCACCAGCATGAGGATAAGAGAGGTACCGCTCACTGCCGCCGGTGTTGCCAAAGGAAGCGCGACCAGACAAACGAGGACGCTGCTCCAGGCGAGCGCCGGGACCATGCTGATCTCACGGTGCTTGTGCATCAACACCAAGCTGATGGCAACACAGATACTTGTCAGTAGGGCGGCCAAGTCTCCAATCACACCTCCGCTCTGCAGGCTGCCATAAAAAACGATAGTAAGGCCTGAGAAAAGAGTCACTGCAGCGAACCAGGTTCCGCTGGAAATGGGTTCGCGAAAGAGGAAATGGCTCAGGATCGCAGCGAACAGCGGTGACATGCTCATGATGACCAATGTATTGGCGACTGCCGTATTCTTGATGGAGAAAATGAACGCAATGTTTGCGATGGCGAAGCTGACCGCCACCAAGACTGTGTGCCGGTTTATGTGCAGCAACTGGCGTTGGCAGTTTTGACGCCCCTCTAACAGCAGAATTACGATGGCGAGGCCGATGGCTGAAAGGCCGCCACGCCAGAAGGCAAGTGTCCAGAGGTCTGCCCCAATCAGTCTTAATAACAGACTGTCAGGGCTTAGGAGGATGATCCCAAAAAGACATAGAAATACGCCTTTCAGGCGGTGTGATGCGGTTTCCATGACAGTGATCATTGTTGGGTGTTGCCCGGCGTTTCTGATGCTGGGTTCGGTTCGACCCCGAAAGTATCACCTCCACCTGCGAGAAATTGCTCTTCATCGTCCGTAGCGGATCTTTTCAGGATCGTATTTCGATGAGGGAAGCGCCCAAAGCGCTCAATGATCCCATGATGCCGGCGAGCATAGTCCAGAGCGTTCTCGATAAACGGCCGATACGGCGCCGCGCACTGTACGGCCAGATTTTCATAGAGTTGTACCGAGTGAGACTGATCCGACAACTTCTCGGAGTGCTCGAGCGGTAGAAAGACAAATGTCTGCTCGACAGGATGCAAGGATTTGAAGAGTGCTTTTTCGACCATGGCTTTCGAAATGGCGCGCGCCGCCGGGTCATAAGCAAAAGCGCGTGGAGTATTACGGAACATCTGCCGGGGAAACTGATCCAGTATCAAGATAAGTGCCAGGAGATCGCGAGGGTCTTCGGGGTCGTGGGGCAAGGCATCTGACATGACCTGATCTGGTAATGTGTGGAAGCGGCTCCCGACAGCGTTGTCAATGGCGGCATCAGGCGTGAACCAGCGGGTCTGATGGCGCGGCAGCGAGGCAGGCGAAACGCAGGCGTTTTCAAACCAGAATTGTCTCACCTCATCAAGGCGTGTCATGAATTTTTCACATTGGGGCGTTCGGCGACAGCCTGTTGCAGGGCTTCGATACGCCAGGCCTTTGCAGCAGCGTTCCAGAAGTCATCAACACTAGCAATCGGTTCTGTCAGAGGGTGCTGCTTCAGAAACCGCCAGGCGACATGTAGTGCCGTTAACGGTTGCGCAGCATCAATTGGATGGGCGCCATCGCTTTTACTGATTTTTTCACCTTTGTTATCGCGCACCAGCGGAATGTGGGCGTACTGGGGGGTGGGGTAGTCGAGCTGGCGCTGGAGGTAGGCCTGTCTTGGGGTGGAGAGTGTCAGATCTGCCCCGCGGACGACATGGGTGATGTTGTCCAGATAGTCGTCAACAACAACGGCGAGTTGATAAGCCGTGACCCCGTCAGCACGGAAGATCACAAAATCACCGATATCTTCTTCCAGGTTATGCGATATCCGGCCAAGGATCCGGTCGGGTATGCTCGTTTGTGTTGACGTAGTCAGCATTCGGATCGATACCTGCGGCGCTCCCTCACCGTCCCACTGGCGACAGGTGCCGGGATAGATCATGCCTTCCAGCCCCGGTCGCGCCGTTTTTTCTATCTGCCGCCGTGAACAGCGGCAGGGGTAGGCAAGGAAACGCTCCCGCAAAGAAGCGATAGCCTTCCGATACATGCCTTCGCGTTGGGATTGCCATCGGACGGGACCGTCCCACTTAAACCCAAAGGCATTAAGCGCGGTGATGATTGATTCCGATGAGCCTTCAGCTTTTCGAGGCTGATCTAGGTCATCGATACGCAGCAGCCAACTCCCGCTGTGGTGTTTTGCATCGGCATAACTGGCAACCGCAGCAACCAGGGATCCGAGGTGCAGTTCGCCGGTAGGAGAGGGTGCAAAACGTCCGATGTACTGGGAGTTCATCCGTTCAAACCGCAGGTTGCGCTGATTTCGGGATCAGGGCTCCGGATCATGATGCCACCAAGGTGAGTTTTCCAAGGCCCGGCGCAGCGGGGTTTCGACACGTGCTGGAGCATTACGGATATAACGTCTCGCTTCCTCCAGGGACATTCCCTGCAAAGACCGAAGATGATCCTGCGCAGTTTGTAGGCTAAAGGCCCTGCCGGTCAGAGCCTCAAAGTTTCGTTCACCATCGGTCCACACCGCTCCGTCATAGTTGCTGTCTTCGATCCAGTTCCATAAAGTGTTGCGGGTTTCTTCTCTGTGACTGTGAGATTCGCCGGTATTGCGATCAACGAAGCCGATGTTAGTGGGCTCCATCCGTTCACGGTTAGCCAGGTCGACGATTGCGGCACCGATTTTGGAACGCACGCTGTCAATGACACAAGTGGGACATGGTGCGCCGTCCCCATAGTCAATTACCAAGGCCAGAGCGTAATGACGTTTACGCGATACCAGCGAAAATTCCAGCGGCAGGATGGGACCTTCATACATTTTCCATTCTCCCGAGACTTTGGGCGCCAGATCATCAAGATCCCACAGAAGCGATCCAAACCCGATAACTGCAATTTTTGACATGATTTATATTGGCCGTTCTATTTAGACGAAAATCGTTTCACAGACTCTAGACAGCATTTTCCTAATACTCCATTCAAACTGTACCGACAAAACCTTAGATAAAACAATGCGAAACCGATTTACCCACGACTTCAGTGAACTTCCCGATGTTATGCCCGTATTTCCACTGGCGGGCGCCGTGATTCTGCCTAATGGGCAGTTACCACTCAACATTTTTGAAGACCGCTATCTGAACATGGCGCTTGATGCGATTGCCGGATCGAGACTCATCGGTATGGTGCAGCCCAAAAGCGACAGCCAAGTACAGACGCCTGAATTGCATGATACCGGTTGTGCAGGGCGCATTGTCAGTTTCAGCGAGACCCGGGACAATCGTTTATTGATCATTCTCGGGGGGGTTTGCCGCTTCGATATTGTTGATGAAGTGGAAATGAAAAATGGTTATCGCCGGGTTCAGGTCTCCTGGGGACGGTTCGGCCACGACCTCGATACCCAGGAGGATGGGATCGACTCCACCACGATTATCGCCGCAGCAAAGCGCTTTACCGAGCGACGTAATTTGTCGGTCGACTGGAGCGCGCTTGATCATCTGCAGGCGTCTGAGTTGATTGACACCCTGGCGAGCAGTCTGCCTTTTTCCCCGGAGGAAAAACAGGGTCTCGTTGAGGCGGTTGTGATTCGGGAACGCGCGGAACTGCTGAGGGCCTTATGTGAATTCGGCGCAGCCGTGCCTGAGGATGGGTCTTCGGTCTCGCATTGATTGACTGCCGCGTGCAAGCCGAGACATTTTGAGGAGTTATACGACGTCGCAGCTAAAAGACGATTTCCAGTCGACCATCGGTGAAGCGGGCGGGGTAGCGCTCTAGATCAACCTCTGCCGGTTCATCCATTGCTCGTCCGTCCCTTAAGCAGAATCGACTGCCATGAAGCGGGCACTTCACTTTATCTCCCTGAAGAGCGCCCATCGAGAGTGAGGCGTCCTCATGGGTGCAGGTGTCGGCGACCGCAAACGGGGTACCCTCGACATTGGCGACGAGGATGCGATGTTGTTCGAGGTCATAGCGCTTCATTGTCCCTGGCGGGAGATCTTCAATAGCGCCGATGTCCACCCACGTACTTTGGGTAGACTTTTGCTCATCAAAGGCCATCGTTTGAACCCCTTCCCGGCTCGTTAAGCGCTAGACCTTCCGGCGGTGTGTTGTCTGGGTTGAACCAGGCAAGTGCATCATGCAGTGTGACGACGCTTCCCACAATCAGTAGTGTGGGCGCTTCCACCTGTGCGGCGGCGACGGCACCGGGGAGGCTCTCGAGTGTCGCAGTGATGACTTGCTGATTGAGAGTAGTGCCCTGTTGTATGAGGGCCGCTGGGGTGGAGCGTTCTCGACCATGGCGGATCATCTCGCGGCAGATCACCTCGAGACCCGTCAATCCCATATAGACCACAACGGTCTGGCCTGGCTGGCATAGGGCATTCCAGTTGAGGTCGACACTGCCGTCCTTGAGATGGCCTGTGACAAAAAGGCACGACTGCGCGTGATCCCGATGCGTGAGGGGAATGCCGGCATAAGACGCACATCCGGCTGCTGCCGTAATTCCCGGGATGACCTGAAAGCGTATGTTGTGACGCACAAGGTCTTCGATCTCTTCACCCCCTCTTCCGAAGATAAATGGATCGCCACCTTTCAGTCGCAGTACCCGCTTTCCCTGCTGGGCCAGGCGCAGTAGCAGTTCGTTGATTTTGGGCTGGGGAACCACATGGTTGGATTTTTCTTTGCCGACGAATATGCGTTCAGCATCACGGCGCACCAGATCAACAATGGCCGGGGCCACGAGCCGGTCATACAGAACCACATCGGCCCGCTGCATCAGACGCAGGGCTCGAAAGGTCAATAGATCGGGATCGCCGGGTCCGGCACCGACCAGATAGACCTCACCACGTTCAAATTCGGCATCGCCCGTTGCCTGGATCATTCGCCTAAGTTCTTCACGGGCCTGACCTTCCCTGCCAGCAAAGACAAGTTCAGCCACCTGCCCCTGGAACACAGCTTCCCAGAAGCCCCGCCGGGAATCAACCGTACCCAGCGCGACCTTGACCTGATCCCGAAATTCTCTGGCAATACCCGCAAGACGGCCATAGGCCGCTGGGATTAATGTCTCCAGCCGAGTCCTCAACATACGAGCAAGCACCGGGGAAGCGCCGCCGGTTCCAATCGCGATGATCACGGGTGAGCGATCTACGATAGACGGTACGGTGAAAGTGCACAGATCCGGCTGATCCACAACGTTGACGGGAATGTTTTTCTCGCGGGCCTGATCGGATATCACTTTGTTCACACGGATGTCATCGGTGGCGGCGATAACGATCAGGATTTCATTCAAATGAGTTGGTTCAAAAGGACTTTCGATCCAACTGAGCTTCTGCTGGTCGACCAGCGTTTGGACCGTGGCACCAATTCTGGGGGCAACGACTGTGACACGCGCGCCGGCCCGCAGCAGCAGGTCAATCTTGCGCTCGGCGACCGAACCCCCTCCCACCACGAGGGCAGGGGTGTTGCGCAGTTTCAGAAAAATCGGCAAAGCGTCCATGAGGTAAGTGTAGTACGCGAGGTGCTGTTGTGGCTCTTGTTTTCTATCCAAAGAGAAATATTCAGGTGGCGATATTTCAGGTGCAAGCATCTGCGGGCTGATGATCACTCGGTTTTGAAACGACTGATATACACTTCGCACATCCGTAACTGCAGCTTTTCAGGCAGGTGTTATGCGCCCCATCCATCTTGAAAAACTTCTCTGCTGTGAAATCGCGAGCCTGGGAGAGCGGTCGCATACTCCAGTCATGCTCTGGGGTCCACCCGGGGTAGGGAAATCCCAGATCGTCGCCAAGGTGGCGGCGGATGACAGTTTGCCGCTAATCGACATCCGGCTTTCCCAACTCGAGCCGAGCGATCTGCGGGGGATTCCGTTTCGTGTCAACGAGCGCGTGGAGTGGGCCATACCTTCCATGTTGCCCGATCAGGATCGCCACGGCCCGCAGGGGATACTGTTTCTAGATGAGATTACATCGGCGCCGCCGAGCGTATCGGCTGCGGCTTATCAGTTGATCCTGGACCGAAGGCTGGGTGACTATGAAGTTCCGGCGGGGTGGGCAATTGTCGCTGCCGGAAACCGGCAAGGAGATCGCGGCGTGACATACGCAATGCCCGCGCCACTCGCAAACCGATTCAGTCATTACGATGTGGATATCAATCTGGATGACTGGGTCCATTGGGCCTATCAGGCGGGAGTTGATGAGCGCGTGATCGGGTTTCTGCGTTTTCGTCCCGACCTGCTCTTTGATTTTGATCCGGTACAGAATCCGGTCGCGTTCCCTTCGCCACGGTCGTGGGAATTCGCGCACCGCGCACTCCAGAAGTTTGCACAGCATCCCGATATGTTGAGCGGGGCACTACAGGCCTGTGTCGGGCCTGCTGCGGGAATCGAACTGCATGCTTTTATCCGCAATCTGGATCAACTCCCAGATATCGATGCGATTTTGGCAGGGGAGTTGTCGACGGTTCCGGAAGACCTTGACCTTCAGTACGCCGTTGCCGCGGCGTTGGTGGGTCGGGCGGCGCAGATCGGTCAAGATCCCGGCGCGCCCGATCTTTACTCCCGGATACTTGATTACGCGGGGAGATTTCCTCAGAAAGAAATGGGGGTCATGCTCGTTTCTGATCTTCACCGCGCGGTAGGTCCGCCACTTTTCGCTGCACCGGGGTTTCCCGACTGGGCAAGGCAGGTCGCTGACGTCATGTTGGCTCAGGACTGATCCATCACTCATGCAAAGCGCTGGTGACGACGATCGGGCCCGCATCAGCGCAGCACGGTCCCGCCTGATTCTGGATCGACCCTTCCTCGGCGCACTGGTGTTGCGTCTTCCGATGCAGGCGACGGATGCGCCCTGGTGTCCGACGACGGCCACGGATGCGCGCCAAATTTATTTCAATCCTAAATATTTCGATAGCCTGTCCCTGTCGCAGATCGAGTTCGCGCTCGCACACGAAGCGCTCCATTGCGCGCTTGCCCATTTTTCAAGGCGCCAGCACCGGGACAAACGCCGCTGGGATATCGCCTGCGATTTAGCGGTCAATCCGCTGTTGATAGACGATGGACTGACTCCTCCGCCCGACGTCCTGTACCTGTCGGATTACTCAGGACTGAGCGCCGAAGAGATTTACCCGATGTTGGAAGATAACCCTGAAGAGGAGCCCCATGACCGCCATCTATATGATGCTGAGCCACAGGATCAGAGTCAGTCTCAGCGTAGACCGCAAGACCATTCAGGCTATGCGGCAGATACCGTGCTTCCGCCACAGGCCCTCAATCCGACTGAACGTACGCAATTGGAGCAACAGTGGCTCGAGCGGCTCGCGGGGGCAGCGCAACAGGCAGCTCAGGCCGGTCGCCTGAGCGGAACCCTCGCGCGACTGGTGGACCACCTCATAGCACCAGCCTTGCCCTGGAGAAATCTGCTGGCACGCTATATGAGTATGCGTTCAAGGGATGATTTTGATTATGCCCGTCCGGGTCGGCGCGAGGGGGAGGCGATACTGCCGGCACTGCGAAGCGGCATCATCAATGTGGCGGTGGCAGTGGATACCAGCGGCTCTATCTCCACTAGCGAAATGTCAGAATTTGTGAATGAAGTGGATGCACTTAAAGGGCAGGTCAAAGCGCGGGTCAGTCTGGTTTACTGTGATGCGAAACTTTCTCCGGATTCGCCGCGGGTATTTGAGCCCTGGGAACCGCTTATGGCACCTGCATCACTTGCCGGAGGTGGTGGAACGGATTTTTCTCCGGTGTTCCAATGGGCGGATGACATGGACTTGGCGCCAGACCTGCTGATTTATTTTACTGATGCCAAGGGCCGTTTTCCGGAGGACCCCCCGGCTTTTCCCGTCATCTGGCTGGTAAAGGGTCGCGAATCGGTACCCTTTGGGGAGCGAATTCAACTCAACTGACGAAGGTCAAAACCCTGCCTGCTTGTATAAGGCTTTGGCCCTTTCCGGATTCGGTGCAGTGCCGCGGCCCTGTTCCAGCATCTGCGCGAGTGCAACCATAGCCCCTTCGAGGCCCTGCTCCGCTGCAGCCTCAAACCACTGTAATGCCCGGGTATCGTCTTGCGCTACACAGTCTCCGTCCATATACATAAAGCCGAGCCCGTGCAGGGCAGGTCCATAGTCCTGTTGCGCGGCACTTTTCATCCACTTGTAGGCCAGCAGTTCATTGCGGACCACACCAAGACCATTTTGTTGCATGATGGCAAGCCGATATTGCGCTTCGGCTAAACCGGTTTGGGCGAGTGGGCTTAACAGCTTCATGGCCTGAGTGAACTGTTTGGCCTCAAACGCTGCAACTCCGCTTGACAGCTTCATTTCTGTTTCTTCTCTTGTATCCATATTGATAATCTGTGTGGTTTTTCTGTAGAAAGGGGCCAACAATTCCGCTGCCCCAGCAACTTCTTCCTGACTGTCACTACCCAATTGGATATGGAGACCCCCATGATCAGGGTATTACACTATGTCCCGATCAGGAATTATCTTTTATCGTAACGCCAGGCAGTCATCATCCCATGACCATGCGTCAGTATATTCAGAAAATCGCGACCGGACCCGAGTTGAGCAAGGATTTGTCCCGGGAGGAGGCAAGGGACGGCATGCGCTGCATCCTTTCGGGTGATGCGGATCCGGTCGAAGCTGCTATCTTCTTGATCGCCCTGCGGATGAAGCGTGAGACGATGCCTGAAAACCTGGGCGTGTTGGATGCACTGCTGGAGCATACCCATCAGGCCAGAACCACGGTCGATGATGTACTGGACTTATCTGATCCCTTCGACGGCTTTACCCGAGGGCTGCCCGCAGCGCCTTTTCTTCCACCGGTGTTGGCGGCCTGTGGAGTGGCAACGATCAGCAACGGTGCGGAATCGGTTGGCCCGAAATATGGAGCCACCCATCGCAAAGTACTGCGCGCAGCCCGTGTGAACGTTGATTTGAGTCCCGAGGAGGCGGCTCTACAGCTTGCGAACGAGCAGGTTGGGTGGGCGTATGTGGATCAGCGAGCCGCCTGCCCAAAGTTACACGATCTGGTGTCGTTACGGACAAAGATCGTGAAGCGACCGTGTCTCACCACACTTGAAGTGTTGCTCGGTTCTGTCCGCGGCGCCAGACGGACGCATCTTGTCACCGGTTATGTCCATAAACCGTACCCACCGATCTATATGGCATTGGCCCGCTCATCTGGATACGCTTCGGCGATTATCGTGCGGGGTGTAGAGGGCGGGGTGATTCCTTCCCTCAATCAGCCCTCGAAGTTGTTCTCTTACGGGGACGAAGGGTCGGATACTGAGATCAGGCTTGATCCTGCTGATTACGCCGTTAAATCTCCAGATCGGGCTGTTCCACTGCCGGAGAATTTGCCGCCCCAGGAAGCGAGCGATGAGATTAAGGGATCTATCGACGCAGATGCGCTGTCGCAGGCAGCGGCAACGGCAGGGCTTGCCGCTCTGGCTGGCGAAGCCGGACCCGTACGTGACAGTCTGGTTTATGGGGCGGCGCTATGTCTGTGCCGCTTGGGGCGTTGCCCAGATCCGGCTACCGCTGCAGAAACAGTTCGTCAGGTGCTCGACGCAGGTCATGCGGCCCGACGTCTAGAGGCGGCGGCTCAGTAGTCTTTCTGGCGCGCGCTGCGCTCGAACTCCTTCTTTTTCTTCGTCATCGCGTCAATGATCGGCGCGAGGATTAATTCCATGGCGAGGCCCATTTTTCCTCCCGGAACGACAATGGTATTGCGTCGAGATATAAAGGAATCGTGCAACATCGCCAGAAGATAGGGAAAGTCAATGTCAAACTTGGCGGGATCACGGAAGCGGATCACCACAAAACTTTCCTCCGGTGTGGGGATGTCCCGGGCAATAAATGGGTTCGAAGTGTCTACTGTCGGTACCCGCTGGAAGTTGATATCGGTTCTGGAGAACTGGGGGGCAATGTAGTGAACGTAATCGGGCATCCGTCGAAGAATGGTTTCGGTCACCGCCTCCGGTTCGTAACCCCTGCTCTCGGTATCACGATGGATTTTCTGGATCCATTCGAGATTGACGATTGGTACGACCCCGACAAGCAGATCAACGTGCTGGGCGATATTGACCGATCCATGGACTACGCCTCCGTGTAATCCCTCGTAGAAGAGCAGATCGGTTTCGTCTGATATTTCCTCCCAGGGTGTAAAGGTTCCGGGTTTCTGTTTGTACGAGGCGGCTTCTGATTCGTTGTGCAGGTAGTAGCGGATCTTTCCGGTACCGGTCTCACTGTAACTTCTGAACAGTGTCTCGAGTTTCTCGAAGTGATTTCCATCTGGACCGAAGTGACTAAGATCGCGACCGGTTTGTTGCGCCTTAGCGACCTCCTCACGCATCTGATAACGATCAAATTTGTGGAAACTGTCTCCCTCGATGATGGTGGCGTTCAGGTGCTCACGAAGGAAGATATGCTCTACCGCCGTTTTAACCGTGCTGGTTCCGGCACCGGATGAACCAGTAACGGCGATGACAGGATGGCGTGTAGACATTGCATCTTCTCCCGAGAAGGGGGTTGAAAGTGGTAAACCGGTGCTGCAGGTAGGAGTAACCCTAGGAAATATATGAGATTTTATCCATCAGGTTAAGCAAAAGTATTTTATTTGATAAATAAGCTTATACTGATAGTATAGAATTTAAAGAAGCCGCGGGTCCAATCTGGGCTCCAAGAGAACAGAAGGGGCGTCATGCACATCACGATCCGGCAGCTGCAGGTATTTGAGGCGGTAGCTCGCCATCTCAGTTATACCCGGGCGGCCGAAGAACTGCATCTCACGCAGCCGGCAGTATCGATGCAGATCAAACAGATGGAAAGTTCAATCGGTCTGCCGATGTTTGAGCAGATTGGAAAGAAGATTTATCTGACTCAGGCGGGTGATGCCATGTTGGTACATGCCCGGACGATCATGCGCCACCTCGAAGCGGCGGCGGAAGAGATGAATGATCTTCGTGGGGAGGATTCCGGACGCCTACGGGTTGCGATTGCGTCAACTGTCAATTACTTCGCCACGCGGCTTCTCGCTGATTTTGCACGGGAGAATCCGGCGGTGGAGATCTCGCTGGATGTCACCAACCGCGAGTCATTGCTCAGCCGGCTCGAGGCCAATCTTCCGGATCTAGCGCTCATGGGCAAGCCACCAGCCGAATTGGATTTGGTATCAGAGTCCTTCATGGATAATCCGTTGATTGTGATTGCGCCGCCGGACCATCCGTTGGCCGCGAAGCGGCAGATTCCATTGGCGGACCTTTCAACCGCGCACTTTGTGGTTCGTGAGCCGGGCTCTGGAACGCGCGTTGCGATGGAGCGATTTTTTGCCGACCAGGAATTCAGTTATCAAAAGAGCATGGAGCTCATGGGCAACGAGGCCGTTAAACAGGGGGTGGAGGCGGGCCTCGGTCTTGCGGTGGTCTCCGCCCACACAGTCGAGCAGGAACTCACCCTTAAGCGACTGGTAAAACTGGATGTTGCGGGGATGCCGATTATGCGCCGTTGGTATGTAGCCTTTCGCAAAGGCAAGCGCCTCTCACCCACTGCCGAGGCCTTTCGCCGTTTCGTGCTCGAGGCTGGGGCTCGGGGGTCGGATGCTGGCCGTTAAGAATACTATCAATACCGGCTTACAGCCCATAAAATCAGCCGACCGCCTGTGGTGTCGGCGTGAAACTGACCCCGGCGCCTTGGCTCGGTCAGTTGATTTAGCCAACGGCAGATAGGGAGTTTACCCATGGCAGATAGAAGACTTCAGGTCTTTGCAACGGTAGCCAGACTGCTGAGCTTCACCAAAGCGGCTGAGTCGTTGCACATGACCCAGCCCGCCGTTACGTTCCAGATCCGTCAGTTGGAGGATTACTTCAACACCCGCCTGTTCGACCGCACCCACAATCGTATCAGCCTCACTTCAGCGGGCCATCTGGTGAAGGGTTATGCTGATCAGATCATCTCCTTGTACAGTGAAATGGATAACGAGGTCCGCAAGTTAACCGGAGATGTTTTGGGTCCACTGGTTCTGGGCGCGAGTACCACCATCGGCGAGTACGTGATCCCGAGCATTCTGGGCGAGTATCAGGCGAAGTTTCCCAATGTTGCGGTGCGACTTCACGTAGCCAATACCGAAGGTGTTCTCCACATGGTGGAGAGTAATGAGATTGACATCGGTATTGTCGAGGGCCCGGTAGGTAACAAGAACCTAGTGTCCAAGGTTTGCTGGGATGACGAACTCGTTATTGTGACTCCTCCCGGACATCCGCTGACGGAAAACCCAATCAGCGGTGTGGACGCACTTCTTGAATATCCGTTCATCAGCCGCGAGGAAGGCTCGGGCACCCGAAATGTCATTGTTGACTATCTCCAGTCAGCGGGCCGCGATATTTCGGATCTCAACCTGACTATGGAATTTGGCAGTCCCGAATCCATCAAGAGTGCAGTGGTTGCAGGCCTGGGTATCTCGATTCTGTCTATCGCAACACTCAACAAGGAACTGGAACTCGGCATGCTTTCCAAGTTAAGTCTCGACCCGCCACTGACCCGACCTTTTTCTATTGTTTATCAGAGGCAGAAGTTTCGGCTGCGGGCGATGGATGAATTTCTGGAATTCACCGAGGCGCATTGCGGGGAAAAGCAGGTGGCTAAGTAGCGCCCTAAGACCGCGTTGGACCGGAACCGATGGGAAAGCTCGAAGAACGACAACTGCGGGCAGTGCTTGAGGCATTAACCGATGCGGAAGTCACGAGCGTGCTGAATTTCGCGCAATATCTCAGAGACCGTCGATCGACTGCACCGAAACCCTCCACTGAGATTGTTGAGATCCCGCGTCCGGAGGATGAAAGCGTTATCGCCGCCATTCGTCGTTTAACGAAGACCTACCCCATGCTGGATCGGGGCACGGTGTTTAACGAAGCCTCCAGTCTGATGACACGTCACGTTGTGCAGGGCGAGAGCCGTAAAGATACGATCAATCGGTTGGAAGCGCTTTTTCAGTCCCGGTATGCATCGTTACAGGCCAAGTCTGCTTCCGAGGGAGCAGATACCTGAAACAGGCCTGCAGACGACGAACGCATTTCCGTTACTGTAAGAATGTACGTCCGATTCTGGGTTACGGGTCCCGTGTGGTATAAATCTTAGGGAATCAACAGTTGATCCCAGGCGGAAATGGACTCAGGATTGTCTGATGGACGAGAAGCTACATTCGGTTTCTGACGCTGACGGTTATCGGCCAAACGTTGGTATCGTGCTCATCAATAGCGCGGGTCAGGTACTCTGGGCGCGACGAAGTCGCCATGATGGCTGGCAATTTCCGCAAGGGGGAATTGAACAAGGGGAAACACTCGAGCAGGCAGCCTACCGAGAACTTTATGAAGAGGTCGGGTTGCGCCCAGAGAATGTGGAACTGGTCGGTCGCACCCGAGATTGGTTGCGTTACGATGTACCGGGTAGCTTACGCTCGCGCAGTACCACATTCAAAGGGCAGAAGCAGGTATGGTTTCTGATGAAGTTAGTGGCGTCAGATTGCACAATCTGTCTTGATCACACCGATGCACCTGAATTTGACCGGTGGCAGTGGGTCGATTATTGGCTGCCGCCGCGTAAGGTTGTGTCTTTCAAGCGCAGTGTCTACGAACTCGCCCTATCGGAACTTGAGCCGATGCTGCGCTTGGCCTGAAGACGGCCTTCGGGATCAGCTTTGTCGGAACGCTAATTGCTGCGAATGCGGGTGATCAGGTCTGACGTGGACCGCTCATAGCGAAAGGACAGGCTATGGACTGCCCCACCATTGGCGCGGACCTCTTGGGCCCCAATAATGTCATCCGTTTTCCAGTCTCCGCCTTTGACCAGGTGATCCGGCTGGACCCGGAGGATCAGCTTGAGTGGCGTATCGTCATTGAACGCGGTCACTAGACTGACACATCCCAAAGCAGCAATCACAGCAAGGCGATCTTCCAGGGAATTGATCGGCCGGTCTGGCGCCTTGCCCAATTGCTGAACAGATGGGTCCGAGTTCAGTCCAACCAGGAGTGTTGCCCCGAGGGTTGCGGCTTCTTCCAGATAGGCGACGTGCCCTCGATGGAGGATATCAAAAACGCCGTTGGTGAATATCAGGGGACGCGGGAGATCGTTGATCCGCTGAGTGAGCGTATCCCAGTTTAGGACGATTTTCTCTTCGCTGTTCACCGCAGTCAGCGGTCAGAAACTAGATGTACTCAAACACCTTGATGACGCGGACGACACCGGTCACGGAGCGGGTTGCTTCCACCGCGATGTCAGCTTCCTCAGGTTTGACCAGTCCCATGAGATAGACGTTCGCCCGTTCGGTAACGACTTTAATCCGGGTCGACTCGACGGGCGCCGAGGTTGCAATAGCGGTCTTGACCTTGGTCGTGATCCAGCCGTCGTTGGCACGACTGTTCAGATTGGTCTTTCCGGCAAGTTCAAGCCGGTTGATGACCTGTCGGGACCCCTGGTGTGATTTGGCAACGTCGATAGTGGTGTCGATATCTCTCTGATCAGGCACCTCTCCGGTAAGCAGCACGACACCGTTGTATACGGTCACGTTTATGTGCTCATGCTCAATTTGCTTTTGCTTGCCGATTAAGCGTTTGATATCGAGCTCCATTTTGTTGTCATCCCAGTAAACGCTGGCGCCTCTGCGATCCCGGGCCACATCGATGGCCATGACTGTGGCGGTGGTGACGAGCACAATGCCGCAACCGCTGACAAGGCAGGCGATTGCCAGCGCCAAAAGAGAATGTCGGAACGGTTTTGAGGTTCTGGCAGAGCGAAACTGTTTCATCAATGCTCCCCGCAGTAATGTTGGTCGATCAAATCACAAAAGCAGTGAATAATTATAGCGTGAGCCTCCTGGATGCGTGCAGTGCTGTCAGAGGGAACCCGCAACTCATAGTCCCCCTGGTTTAGCATCGATGCCAGGGTACCGCCGTCACGCCCGGTTAATGCGGTAACTTTGACCCCTTCTTTTTCTCGTGACGCCGCAACCGCGTTCAGGATATTGGGTGAATTGCCCGATGTCGTGATAACGACAAGATGATCGCCCGATGCTGCCAGAGCGTCAATCTGCCGTGAGAAAATCTGGTCAAAAGCGTAGTCGTTGCCAGTGGCCGTTAGCGTGGCTGTGTCGCTGACCAGAGCAACAGCCGGGAGCGCTTTGCGCTCTTTCTGGAAGCGAACCAGAAGCTCTGCACTGAAGTGCAGAGCATCGGCCGCCGATCCACCATTGCCGCAGAGCAGCAATTTGCCTCCGTTGTCGAGGGTGTCGAGCATAGCTTCTGATGCACGGAGAATGTCATCCGCCAGCGATTCCCCGCTGGCTAGGGCGGTTTGTGCGCTGTGATTGAAGTGATCGACGATACGCTGGTTCATTCGGGGGCTGCCTGCTAGGGTTGGACGGCTGCTTGGATTCTAAAGGTTTGGCTGGCCGCTGGGGCCCGTATTGGGCCAAATCTTCTCGGCTCAGAACGCATCTTGTATCCACCGCCACTGGTGGTCGGGTGGTTTTCCACTCACCGCAAACACATCAAATCGGCAATAGGTGTTGTGCGGATCCCGATGTTGCTGAAGGAAGACCTGGGCCGCGAGCTGCAGCCGGGATTGTTTTCGTGCATCGACCGTCTCCTCGGGCCTTCCATAGGCGTTGCTCGCGCGGTAACGGACCTCTACAAACACCACGGTGGATTGCTCCTGTAGCACGAGATCAATTTCGCCTCGCTGTGTTCGATAATTGCGGTCGAGCAACTCGAGTCCAGCCTCCCGCAGTTGATCCAGGGCAAAATCCTCTGACCAATGGGTATTTGCCGTGGGTTCATCCATAGGGATTTTTCAAACGGGCTATCGGGAGATGACAGGTTCAAACAGTTCAGCCAATCCTCCGCGGAACGCGGCCCAATCAGGATGCCGTTTGATGCGCCCGTCGATGCCGATGGAAAGCGCGCCGCTTGCACCGGCATATTGCCAGTCTGGCTGATCTAGTCTCTTTGGGATATGACAGCCAAGACGGTACGCGTCCATGCCTAATGCGAAAAGCCGGTCGATGGCCGATCCCCGGTAACGAGTGAGGGTCGTTGAAGCTTCAGTGGATCGTCCGAAACGGCCGGTCTGACGTACCAGCCAGGGCATATCGGAAAACAATACACCTTCAAGATCGAGATCGTTAACTACGTCCGACATACCCTCGAAGACGGTGTTCTGTGAATAGATCGGCAATTTTCCTCCGTGGTGAAAGTCAATCTGGGGCTTGAGGAGTCGGGCGGTACCTCGATCGGTGAAGAGGAAAATAACGTCCAGGTCCTGACGGATGTTAGGCAAGACCGTCACAGGGAGTGAATCGGTCAGGACTTTCTGCAGGGCCTCTATACGGTACCGGCTTTGGTTCAGCCCAAGCAAACGCGAAATGATTGCAGAGTAGTCGCTAAGTTGTGGATCCAAAACGGCCGTATCGGCAATGATCCCACCTTGCTGCTGCCACTCCTTTATCGCGGTGTTGGCGGCCACTTTGTGTGCCGGGCTTGGACTATGCAGAACCAGGGCGTGTTTCAAGCCCCGCAATCGCGCATGGGTAACGAGTGACCGCGCTTCAATGCGGCGGGAAAGATCCACAAAGAACGCATTGGGTTGCGATCGGCCATCTTCAGGGCCTAGCAGCAGCGTTGGGACGAGTAGTTTTGAGTCGGTCAACAGCTTGGACACTGCATCACGCCCGAGCGGTCCAATCACCAGATCCGCCCCTGCGTCAATGGCTTCCTTGTAGATAGTCCCGATCGCCTCAAGGTCCGTACCGAAGTCGTAAAGCTTGATGACCGGTCTTGCGGAAGGACGCTCACGCTCATGAAAATACATTACTCCATCATGAAATGCAGAGGCCGCCTTGCTGAAAGAAGACGTCATCGGCAGCAGCAAAGCCAGTTGGGACGAGGGCGTCAAGGCGCAGGTTTCGGGCCACAGGCTTCTTGCCATCGGGGTTGCGTGATGTGCAGGATTTTCAGCTGTCCAGGCGTCCAGTTCTTGACGCAAGACTTCAAGCTCCCATCCCGCGCGGCCATAGAACTTTGCAAGATCAATCCAGGCTCTATCCTCCTGAACGAGATCAGGGTGCAATTGCAGAAGATCAAGCTGTTCGGTGGCAAGCCGTAACAGCCGGTCAAATACTTTTCGCAGCAAAACATCAAATTCTGCCGATACGCCGTCTTTGAGGGGGAGACTTCTGATCAGTGCCAGTGCCTCCTGATGTTTTTCCTGGGCAAACAAGCTTTGAAGTCTGAGATCGTATAGCATCAGCCACTGACCGTTATCGAGGTCTGCATCCTCGGTATCGGCCAGTAAATGCCACGCCGCCGCTGGGGCATTTTCTGTGAGCCTAAGTGCCGCAGTCAGGAGTTTGCGCTGGTTGAGCACCCAATGTTCAGCGTTTTGACCTTGGGTTTGGGTAAGGACCACTGCAGCCTGCTCGGAGCGATCGGCTTGCAGAAAACGTTTAGCAGCAGCGAGAAAGAGCAGTTGCGCCTGAGGGTTGGCAGTCTCCAGGGCACGCGCCAGAAACTCCCAGGCAGAGGACTGTGGTTCAGCCCGCGCAAAATCTCTAATCACAGGCGCTGAAATACCCGTGCCTGTGTCTTGGCCCGCCTCTTTGACCTGACTCGCTGGGATACGATTCAGGTGGCCCTGCTGTTCAGCTATTTTCTGGGTGGTCAGTCCCGCGCAGCCCGACACTAGAACCGTGACGAACGCGACCATCAGAGGGTGCATCCATCCCGCAGCGCAGTACCAAGGCATGCTTTCAGTATACCGGATAGACTTGATCCTTCCGTCAGTGCAACGCGGACTCCATTGCCGCCGGAGCGGCTGATTCCAATATAGTGAGTAAAGTCTCGATCCCTTCTCTACAGCCGGGCACTTTGTATGTGGTTGCCACCCCGATCGGAAATCTGGGGGATATTTCGGCACGCGCGGCTCAAGTACTTGATGATGCTGACATCATCGTTGCGGAAGATACGCGTCACACGCTCGGGCTGCTCAATCACCTGGGTGTGGAGGGGCCACGACTGATCTCCCTACACGAACATAACGAAGCACGTCAGGTATCCCGAATCATTGCTCTGCTGCAATCAGGATCGCGCATGGCGCTTGTTAGCGATGCCGGGACACCAATGATCAGTGATCCGGGCTATCGGTTGGTTAACAAGGCGAAGACACTGGATCTGCCGGTCATTGCCGTTCCAGGCCCGAGCGCAGTGACGGCCGCACTTTCCATTTCAGGCCTACCCACAGACCGTTTTGTTTTTGAGGGATTTCTTTCCGCTCGTGCCGAAGCGCGGCGTACACGATTACGCTCACTGACGTCGGAGACGCGCACGCTGGTCTTTTTCGAGTCTCCCAAACGGGTGCAGGACACGCTCACCGATATCGCAAATATCTTTGGTGAAGACCGTCTGGTGGCGTTTTGCCGGGAAATGACAAAACGCTTCGAGTCCGTCAAACGCGGGCCGGCGGGAGAGTTGTCTGCGAGACTTCGAGAACAGCCGGAGAAGATCAAGGGAGAAATCGTTCTGGTTGTCAGAGGGGTGGAGACTCCGCCGCA
>JBMUHF010000244.1:0-3162 GCA_050302555.1 Arenicellales bacterium
ATCAGGCTCAAGGTCGGTAACGCCAAGAACCTCCCGCCACTCAAGCTCGTCCGGGCCGGCGCTGACTGGCCCATCTGCCGCCTCCAGTGAAGCCTGTGGTGGGTAGTTGCCCGTGAAATGCCGGGTATCGATATCCAGCCCGCGGATAATTCCTCGCGTACCCAGCCTCAGGATCACATGATCATGGCCGCCGCCGCTCCGGCGCCGGCTCTCCCAACCATCCATCCACTTGCCGTGGTCGTCAAACTTATCAGGGACGAAAACAGGCTCGCTGTCCTGCAACATCCGTTCCATCGGGGCAAAGAAATCATCACTGCACATAAGCGTTTTAGCGCCGAGCCGCGAGGCGGCAAGATTCACAAGGTGGCGGGCAAATGCCGGGGCGTCGTCCTGCTCATTCATCTTCGTTTAAGTCCTCATTCCAGCGAACACCTCATCAATACGAAGGCGGGCAATACGGTGCACCTGATTGAGCGCCTGACTAAACTCCGTATCCGGATCATGCTCTACACGTTGTCGAAACCGTTCAAGAATACCCTCCCGGTCAAGGCCCCGGACCGCCACGATAAAAGGAAATCCAAATTTTTCTGCGTAACGGGTGTTAAGGAAGGTGAATTCACTGAATTCTTCTTGAGTACACTGATCCAGACCTGCACCCGCCTGTTCCGCCGACGAGGCTTCGGTCAGTTCCCCCGATACCGCAAGTCGCCCGGCGAGATCGGGATGCGCCCGCAGCAGCGCCAACTGGGGGTCATGTCCCCCCTGCTCGACCACCTCCGTCATCGCACTGGATAAGCCTGTCGGAGTATCCACCAACGGGCTAAGTCCTGTATCGAAAACCTGCGTCGCAATCCATGGTGAGTGCTCATAGACACCACCAAAATGCTCGATAAATGTGGCGCGATCCATCGCGCTGACGGGTCCCGTCACGACGCTACGACAGGATGAACTGCCCGCCAGTGCCGGGCAATGTCGATGCGCCGACAGTACCAGACGTGATCGAACCGGCGGGTGTGCTCGATAAAGCGTGCCAGTGCTGCGAGCCGGCCGGGTCTACCTACCAACCGGCAATGCAGGCCTACAGACATCATCCTGGGGGTGTGCTCACCCTCTGCATAAAGGACATCAAATGCATCCCGAAGATAACTGTAAAACTGATCGCCGCTGTTAAAGCCCTGCGGCGAGGCAAAGCGCATATCGTTATTGTCCAGGGTGTAAGGCACAACGAGGTGGGACTTACCGTCAACCTCAGTCCAGAACGGCAGATCATCGTTGTAGTCATCGGCGTCGTAGAGAAAGCCGCCTTCTGCGGCAACGAGTGCACGGGTTCGTTCACTGGTGCGGCCGGTATACCAGCCGAGCGGGCGCTCGCCAGTCAGGCTGCGAATGATTTCGATCGCGCGTTCCAGGTGCTCGCGCTCAATGTCTTCGGGTACATCGCGATAATCGATCCAGCGGTAACCATGAGAACAGATTTCGTAACCCGCTGCCATAGCTGCCTGCGCGACTGCTGGGTTGCGCTCGAGCGCCATCGCCACAGCGAAGACCGTAAGCGGGATCTCGTAGCGGGCAAAAAGATCAAACAGGCGCCACACCCCCACCCGAGAACCGTATTCATATATCGATTCCATGCTGGGATGGCGTTGTCCAGGCCATGGGGCAGCCCCGACAATCTCGGAAAGAAAGGCCTCGGATGCCGTGTCGCCATGGAGAACGCAGTTCTCGCCGCCCTCTTCGTAATTCACCACAAACTGCAATGCGATGCGCGCACCCGACGGCCATTGCGCGGACGGCGGCTCCGGGCCATAGCCGATTAGGTCTCGTGGATAAGCGGTATCGTCGCTCATGGTGAATCTGCTCTGGCTGATATCTAAGTTAGGACTCGGTCTGAATATTAGCCGAGACTTTAATGAAGATTTCCCAGTATTATCAAATTATATTTGAAAGTGTTTTGGTGAGTGTCGAGGCTGACGATAGCAAATGGCTATGTGAGACTGAAGTATGTCACTCAGTCAAACCACAGATGAGGACTAAACGGGGTCTTCACGACGAGATCCTGCAAGGAGAGCACGATGGGACAACTGACCACACACGTACTGGATACTTCCGCTGGACGGCCCGGTGGCGGGATCGCCTGGACGCTCTACCGGCTGCAAGGTGAGCATCACAAGCTCTGCAGCGGCGTTACCAACGATGATGGCCGCAACGACGGTCCGATTCTGTCCGGTGAGGAGTTTGGGTCGGGAACTTACGAACTGCACTTTGAAGTGGGAGATTACTTCCGTCAGAACGCCGTGGAGCTTGCCTGCCCCGCTTTTCTGGACACCGTTGTCATCCGTTTCGGAATCGATGATGAGAGCGAGCATTACCACGTACCGCTGCTGGTCTCGCCGTACGGCTACAGCACTTACCGGGGCAGTTAATCTTGCCTTCAAGAATGTATGGCCATCGCACGAACTGAGTTCCGCTGCCTCCTGGGCAGCAAGATCATCCGGCGATCTTCTTTCGATCCGCACGAGACCCTGCTGGATTTTTTGCGGCTTGAAGCACGCCTGACGGGCACGAAGGAAGGCTGCGCTGAAGGTGACTGCGGCGCCTGTACGGTACTGCTCGGCCGTCTGCGAAACGGTGTACTGCAGTACGACCCGGTTAATGCCTGTATTGTTCCGATCGGATCGGTGGACAGTGCGCAGATTCTCACCGTCGAACACCTTGCTGATGCCGAACCGCATCCGGTACAGCAAGCCTTGGCCCGCGACCATGGCTCTCAGTGCGGCTTCTGTACACCCGGTATCGTGATGAGTCTTGCGGGTCTGCATAATGCCTGCGCCCAAGAACAGGAAGTCGCCGATCAGGAAACCATTAACGATGTTCTCGCCGGTAACTTGTGCCGCTGCACAGGCTACGGCCCCATCATCACTGCCGCAAAGAGCGCCTGCGCCCAACCTGTACCCGCGGCCTTTGACTCGCTGCGCACGAGTGCCCAAAAGGCACTCCATGACTGGCAGGACGACGCCAGTTATCTTGATATGCAAGGACCAAAGGGCCGGTTTGCGGTGCCCGTAGACCTTGATAGCCTGTGGCACATCCAGCGCGAACTGCCTGATGCGCAACTCATCGCAGGCTCGACCGACGTAGGTCTTTGGGTCAACAAAAACCATG
>JBMUHF010000245.1:0-1744 GCA_050302555.1 Arenicellales bacterium
TTTTTGCCTCAAAGACGAAGTCAAACCTCAGGAGGGTGTAATACTCACCCTCGTCACGGAAGAGGTTGACCACTGGCATACTCTCCTGACGGAGCACGAGGTAGCGATCGAAACGCCGCCTGTCTTCAATCCGGAATTTCAGATTTATCAGATGTTCCTGAAAGACCCCAACAGCTACCTGATAGAAATTCAGCGCTTTGAAGACCCTCGATGGAATGCCAAATCCTGACCCCAAGCACAGGTAGGATATGACCCCTGATGACTGACCTCTGGTACCGGTGCGAGATTGACCGCGCGCTGCTGAAATCCCTTTCACGGCGAACGAACTGGCATGGCCTGGTATGCCTCTTCTACTTCATCGCACTTCTCATCATCACGGGGTTTCTGGTGCTTTCTTCTGTGGGAACGCTATGGAGTATCCCGGCGTTCTTGCTTTATGGGGGCATCTGGGTATTCGCCACCAGCGTGGCACACGAAACATCGCACGGCACCGCCTTTCGAAATCGGGCGCTCAATGAGATCGTGCTTTTCCTCTCCGGATTTATGGTCCAGCAGACTCCCTGTCTGCTGCGCTATGTTCATGCACGACATCATTCTCATACTGCCCTGGTGGGAGAGGACCCTGAGATCATCCTGACCAATCCGATGACCTGGCGGGACTTCATCGTCAAGCAGCTGATTGATCTCGGAAGCATCTGGTACTTCGTCAAAGCCACTGCGGCTCTCGCCATGGGCCGTCCAACGCAGGACGCGGCAGACTGTATTCCTGCCGCTGCTATGCGCCGCGCTGTTATCGAGGCGCAGGTTTATATGCTGGCTTACCTTGGCATTATCTTGTGGTCTCTTACAGCGCAGTCGTGGCTTCCGGTCCTGATGCTGATCCTGCCCCGACTCTTTGGCGCACCCACCCATGGCATCATCCAGGCAACACAGCACTTCGGCATGGCACAGGACATCCCAGACCATCGCCACACGACGCGGACGATGATAGTCAATCCGGTATTGCGAATGCTGTACTGGAACATGAACTACCACATTGAACATCACGTCTTCCCGCAGATCCCCTTTCACGCTCTGCCGGCCCTGCATGCGGCCGTTGGCGATCAGTGCCCGCCACCCACCCGCGGTGTTTTTGGCGCCATAGCAGAGATTGCCACGACCATAAACCGCCAGCGTAGGAATTCCGGGTACACCACCCCGAGGCTCCTGCCTAGCTCTGCTTCGAGTTAAAAAATTGGACAAGAATCTTTCGGGAAAAAAAGCCCTCGTGACCGGAGCAGGTGGTGGTATTGGCCAAGCGATCGTTGAAACGCTTAAAGAGCAGGGTGTCACGGTGGCCGGCACAGACCAAAGCGCCTGTCCGAATTCGGATGTCTCAATTGTCGGAGATTTAATGAACGCGGTTTTTTGCGATGAGTTGGCGCGCAAAACCAGCGAACAACTGGGTGGCCTAGACATCGTCATCAACAACGCGGGTATCATCCGCCGGGGCCCGATCACCGAGGCGACAGACGACGACTACGCCGCCTCCTTCGCCGTCAACGTCGAAGCACCGTTTCGGATTTGTCGTGCGGCCATCCCGATCCTGGCTGAGGCTGGTGGGGGCGCTATCGTTAATGTCGCCTCCTGCTGGGGAGTACACCCGGGACCCAATCACCCGATCTACTGCATGTCCAAGGCAGCTGTCGCATCGATGACGCAGTGTCTAGGGCACGATCATGCCCATCAGGGAATCAGAATCAAC
>JBMUHF010000246.1:0-1143 GCA_050302555.1 Arenicellales bacterium
AAAACTGTTGGAACGCCTGAAACAGTTTTGATGCAGTTGCCAGCGAGTGTCGTGCGGTGCGTGATGCCGTTGGTCTCACCGATCTCAGCAGTTTTGCTAAGTACGAAGTTACGGGAGATGATGCATTCACATTTCTCGAAAGGCTTTGTTCCAATCGAGTGCCACCAATGCCATGGCCGCTGGTGCGCGCCAAGGTGGGGCAACGATTTATCGGCACACCCGGGTGACCGAAACCCGGCTTTTGGAAAACGGTGAATGGGAGGTCACGACCGACAAAGGTACGATTGTCTGCGAGCACCTGGTTAACGCTGCCGGCAGTTTTGCGAAACAGATCGGTGAGTGGGTGGGTCTTGATCTGCCTATTGTCAACATGGAGCACCATTACCTTGTCACCGAAAACCTGGCCGAGGTTGAGGCATTGGACCGGGAGCCGCCAGTGGTGCGCGATCCCAAGGCATCCTGCTACTACCGACAGGAGCAGCAGGGTATTCTGATCGGCCCCTATGAACGGGCCAATGCGCAGACCTGGGGACTTGATGGTGTTGACTGGGGTTTTGACATGGAACTGCTGTCTCCCGCGCTTGAACGCCTGGAAACCAGTCTCGAGTATGCGGCAGAGCGTATCCCGTGCTGGACCAATGCTGGTATCAAGCGGGTGGTCAATGGCCCCATCACCCATACACCGGATGGCGGATTTATGCTGGGACCGGCGGAAGGGCTCAGGAACTACTGGCTGTGCTGTGGCGCTTCTATAGGCATTACTCAGGGGCCGGGGTGTGGCAAATATCTGGCTCAATGGATGGTGCATGGCCAGACTGAAATCAATGTTCGTGATATGGATCCAAGACGTTTTGGCAAGTGGGCGAGCGGCGATTACGCTATCGCCAAATCCGTCGACGAATACCAGCAGATGTACCAGCCCCATCTGCCGGGCGAGTACCGCGATGCGGGTCGCCCTACACGGGTAACCCCGCTCTATGAAAAACTGAAGCAATCCGGCGCAGTCTATGCTGATACTTTCGGCTGGGAACGCGCCAAGTGGTATGCCCCTCAAGGAGTAGAAGAGGAGTACGGTTTCAGGCGCTCCAACAGTTTTGATGCAGTTGCCAGCGAGTGTCGTGCGGTGCGTGATGCCGTTGGTCT
>JBMUHF010000247.1:0-1613 GCA_050302555.1 Arenicellales bacterium
GCGTATCGTGGCACGCACCTGAGCCGTCCCGCTGGCCAACCCTCTGGCGCGCTCTGTAAGTCCAGGCACAAACATGGCGACGGACTGGGTGAGGTCGCCTGTTACGAGCGAAAGGTTGAGATCGGATGTGCCGCCGTCAAATAAATCACTTACAGTACCGGTTACACCTCCGGAAATCGTACCCAGTACAAGATTCAAAGATACTTCAAGATCGTCATCCCCGACCAGCATCAACGAACCCTGTAGCTCGAGGACACTTCCATTGAGGCTGCCAGCCGCTGTGACGACACTGTCACGAGCACCCTCCGGCAGAATCAACTTCAGCTTATTGATCTCAAGGTCCTGGTTAAGACGCGGATCAGGCCCCGAATATTTCACTCGACCCTGACGCACCAACGCATCACGCACAATCACCGTCGGTCGCGTCGAGACTCCTCCATCAGGCACTTGGTCTAGGTCAAAGTGCCAGTTGGTCTCACCTTCTGCACCCGAAACTAAAGTGATAGATGGCGCGTCCAGTTCCAGTCTGTTGATGACCACCGTACCGGATAACAGCGGCCATATCGCGAATTCGATTTCGCCATTCGGAAGGTTTACCAGCGGCAGATCGGATACGCCTTCAGGGCTCGATATCTGTAGCCCGGAAACAGACAGACGCGTGGTCGGCCAAAGCCGAAAATCCAGCCGATCGCTGATGCTGACTTCTCGCTCGATCACCGAACCCACCCAGACCGCAACACGGTCCCGATGGCTGTCCCAGTTAAAGTACTGCAAAGTCAGCACAGGCAGAATCAACAACACCACCAATAGCCCAACTGCCGATAAAATAAGGTGCTTCCGACTCATGATGGCCATAGCATACGGCAATGCATGTTCAGTCCGCCAGAAAACCGAGCTTTCCGGCTAGACATTCCCGATCCTGAACATCCAGAAACCCCTATCCTTGACCAAAGCCTTTTGCACCGCAACCCTGATGCCATGACGCAATCCGTTGATGAAAAGAAACTCGGCAAACGGCTTCGCCGCGAGACGGGGCGAGCTATTCAAGATTTTCAGATGATTGGTGAGGGGGACCGTGTCATGGTCTGCGTTTCTGGAGGGAAAGACTCCTTTATCCTGCTGGACGTTCTGGAACAACTACGCCATCGGGCGCCGATTTCATTCTCACTGCGCGCGGTTCATCTCGACCAGAACCAGCCAGGGTTTCCGGTAGAGATATTACGGGAATATCTCGTGAGTCGCGGAATTCCCTTCGATATCATTGATGAGGACACCTACAGCATCGTCAAACGCGTCATCCCCGAAGGGAAAACCATGTGTGGTCTTTGCTCAAGGCTTCGACGAGGCATTCTTTACCGCTACGCCTGCGACCACGGAATGAATCGGATTGCCCTGGGGCATCATAGCGATGACATGATCGAGACCCTTTTTCTCAACATGTTCCATGGCGGGCAGTTGAAATCGATGCCACCCAAGCTTCGCAGCGATGATGGGCGCAACATTGTTATTCGACCGCTGGCCTATTGCCGTGAAGCCGATCTGGCACGTTACGCGAAGATGAAAGAATATCCTGTGATCCCATGCAATCTCTGCGGCTCTCAGGATCATCTGCA
>JBMUHF010000248.1:0-23909 GCA_050302555.1 Arenicellales bacterium
TACCTGCAGTTATTCCGTGGAGAGGGGTTTCTCTCTCCCGGCGGCGCAGAAGAAACCAGACGCGTTCTGGGCCAGGTAGAGATCGCCGGAAAGGACGTTCTAGAGGTTGGTAGTGGGCTCGGGGGCTGTTGCCTGATTATCGCCGGAGAGCAGGACGCCAAGTCTGTACACGGTATCGACGTTGAGCCGCTGGTAATCAGTCGGGCGGAGCAACTCGTTTTACAGGCTGGACTACAAGATCGGATATCGTTTCAACACGTGGAACCCGGACCCTTGTCCGTTTCGTCGAATTCTTTCGATGTCATATTCAGCAAGGACGCCTTCTGTCATATCAAAGACAAACTGATGCTCTACTCGGAATTGTTTCGTGTCCTTAGGCCCGGCGGGTCAATTGCAATCGGCGACTGGATGGTGAGAGACGACCAAGGTCACTCTACCGCGATGGAGGCCTTCATTGAGAGCACCGGTCTTTCCCTGTTCATGGATTCGCTAACGGGGGTCAAAAACAATCTCGAGAGCGTGGGATTCACAGAGGTTGAGGTAATCAACCGGAATACCTGGTTTCAGAATGAGGCGCGGGCTGAAGCGGATCGCCTTGAGGGCGAACTTGCGGCCGAGGTAATGGACCTAAGAGGTCAGGAAGCGACCGACAGTTCGAACGAGTGCCAGAGCATGATGATTGCGGTTCTGGATAGCGGAGAGTTTTGCCCCGCACACTTTTTCGCAAAAAAGCCTGGATAGTCGTTCCGACCCTATATAGCTGCCTTCTTTCTCCCTGACGCGTCATTAGAGGTGGCGCGTAATACCCCCATCCACAATCAGATTCTGGCCAGTGATGTAACCGGCGCCGTCCGAGAGAAGAAATGCCGTCGTTTTCGCAATCTCATCTACTGTGCCGATTCTGCCGAGCGGGATTCGCGGGAGCACTGATTCGTTGTGTGGCAGGCTGTCGATGAAACCGGGAAGGACGTTGTTCATACGAATGTTGGCGCCGGCGTAACGGTCTGCATAAAGCTTGGCAAACGCCGAAAGCCCCGCCCGCAGGGTGCAGGAGACCGGCAGCGCCTGTTCTGGCTCGAACGCAGCGAAGGTGGATATATTGACCCAGGAGCCGCCTCCCTGTTGCTCCATGATGGGTGTGATCGACCGGGTCAGCCTGACCACATTCAGAATCAGCATATCCAGACCCTGGTGCCAGGCTTCGTCATCGATTGTCAATAAATCACCTTTAGGGGGGTGGGCTGTATGACAGACAACGGCATCAATGCGACCAAAACGCTTCATGGTGGCCTCGACAAGTTTTGAGAGATCGTTAGCTTCGGTGACTGAGCCTCGAATCCCCAAACCCTTGACTTCACTTGCGGTCTGCTCACAAGCCTCACTCCTCGACATCAACGCGAGGTCGTAACCCTGATCGCGAAGCTCCAGCGCAATTGCTCGGCCGATTCCGCCGCCACCTGCGGTGACCACCGCAACCTTATTTTCTTGTCCCATAGGTTATCCCCCTCTGTTGACCTGGTTAGCTCGCACGAATTGCGCGGTGCTGTGTCTATGGATTTAGATTATCATCCGGTCATCGCGGTGTACATTCGAAGAAATCTGATTAAGAGAGGCGAGGAATGAAGTCATTAAGCGGAGTCTGCGTACCGGTCTGTACCGTATTTGAAGATAACCCCGACAAGATCGATGAACCCCGCTATCTTGCCCATATCGATCGTATGCTCGAGGCCGGTGTCGATATCATTCTGCCCTGTGGCGGTACAGGAGAGTTCGCTTACCTCAGTCCGGAGGAAAAGCGTCACCTGATTGAGATAACAACAAAGCATGTCGACGGACGGGCCGCGGTCGTCGCACAGACTTCGGCGATCTTCCTGAACGATACCCTCGCCACCACCCAACACGCGGTAGACCACGGAGCAGATGCCGTAATGGTACTTCCGCCCTACTTCGAGGGTCCTGACGAACGGGGCGTTGTCTCGCACTACGAGGCTGTCGCCAGGGCGAGTTCCGTACCCGTCATGGTCTATAACATCCCGGTTCATTCAGGGTTTGACGTGACCCCCGCCCTATTCTCTGAGCTACTTGAAATCGACGGTATTGACTACATCAAGGACAGCACCGGAGACTTTATCCGCATCCAGGAGCTTCTCAAGACAGGAGGGAAGATTTTCAACGGTGGAGATCCCATCACGTACCAAGCACTCGTTGCGGGATGCGTGGGCTGTGTGTGGGGGTCTGTGAACTTCCTTCCCAAGGAGGCCGTGACCCTCTATCGGATGGTCCAAAGCGGGGATTTGGCTGGGGGTGCCGAACTCTGGCAGAAGCTGATCGATTCCCAACTCTTCGTCTGGTCCCACGTCTACAACGCCGCTGTCAAAGCGGCGGCAAACCGGCGGGGGTTCGATGTAGGTACTTGTCGATCGCCCGTGCTACCGCTTTCTGGCGGCGAATCTGCAGAGTTGTTTGCCGCCCTGGACAAACTGGCACCCGCGTAATCGGTCGACCCAGCCTATTTACTTCTTTCGGGGATCAATCCTCGGGGCGAAAAACGCAAAACGAGCAACAGCACCACGCCCATTGTGGCGAGCCGGGTGTGAGCTGCATTCTCAATCAGATGCAAGCGCAGTGCGCTGTCAACCGCCATACCCGACGTGAGAAATTCGATGAGTGCAAGTCCAATCGGTTCTGCTTCGATCCAAAAAAACCAGATCACGAAGCCGCCCAGGATCGAGCCGAGGTTATTCCCCGAGCCTCCAACAATTACCATGACCCAGATGAGGAACGTGAACCTCAAGGGTTGGTAAGAGGCCGGGGTGAAAATCCCGTCGAGTGTTGTGAGCATGGCGCCTGCCAGCCCGATCACTGCAGAACCGAGAACAAACACCTGAAGGTGGCGCCACGTCACATCCTTACCCATCGCACTCGCTGCAACTTCGTTGTCTCGGATCGCCCGCATCATGCGACCCCAGGGAGATTTCAGTGCGTTTTCTGAAAGCCAGAACACGATAGCCAGGACAACAATGAAAAGTCCTGCGTAACTCAACTTGACGATGATTGAGGACAGCTCCACCAGGCTGAAGCCGAACGTTGCAGCCAGCTCCTGTACCCAAACTGTCTGCTGAAGGTCAATTTCGTAGGGTACAGGCCGTGGGAGTCCGTTAACGTTTTTTACGCCACGCGCCATCCATTCTTCATTTTTGAGGAAGTAGATAATGATTTCCGAGATTCCGAGCGTCGCAATGGCGAGATAGTCGGACCGAAGCCCAAGTGAAATCTTGCCGATTCCCCAGGCAGCCAAGGCAGCAAAAGCGCCCCCTGCAATCCAGGAAAACACAATTGGCAGGCCAAGGCCGCCCAGGAAGCCTGTCTTCGCGGGTTCGACCGCTTCAATCGCCTCTACGGCTGGATCAATGATGAGACGCATCAATATGATCCCGGCCAGTACCACCGCAGCAGCTGCCCAGCCTCGAGTCTGGCGGCTACCCGGGATCTTTCTCCAGGTGAGGATCGCGAGTCCTATCGCAAGAGCGCCACTGGCGACTCCCAGGATCGCTCTTGGACCACCGGCGGACCAGGCATCGGGTACAGGCGGGAACGACACCACCACTGCAGCCAATCCACCGAGTGCAGCAAATCCCATCACGCCTGCGTTAAACAATCCCGCATAGCCCCACTGGATATTTACCCCAAGGGTCATGATGGCCGAAATCAGGCAAAGATTAAGAATGGCAAGCGCAACATTGGCGCTTTGAATAACACCAACAGCAATCAGCAGAGCCCCCATTGCAGCGAACAACGAAATATTTCGGAGATTCACACTCATAGCGTTTTCCCGCTAAATAACCCGGTCGGCTTAACCAGCAAGACGATCACGAGGATCACGAAGGAGACGGCCAGCTTGTAGTCGGTGGCGAGCAACTGTACGAGCCCTTCGGGCACCCAGTCCCCTGGGGTCAGATAGGCAAGAACACGTTTATAGGCAAAGGTTAAAAGGAGCTCAGAGAATGCGATAACAAAACCACCAGAAATAGCTCCGAGGGGATTACCGACCCCTCCCACAATCGCGGCAGCAAAGATTGGTAGCACCAGGCCAAGGTAGGTAAACGGTTTATAGCCCTTATCCAGCCCGTAGAGCGTGCCCGCAACGGCTGCCAGTGCTCCGGTGATGATCCATGTGATCGCTACTACTTTGGCGGGGCTGATCCCGGACAACAGCGCTAAATCTTCGTTGTCGGAATAGGCGCGCATGGATTTACCCGTCCGGGTCCGGTTCAAAAACCAAAAGATAAGTGCAACAACGATCACTGCAGTCGCCACGGTCACACCCTGGGTGGTTTTAATCGCCAGACCCTGATCAAGGCCGGTCATTTCCTTAAACGCGCGCGCCTTCATAATAAAACGCTCGCCATCGGCAAATATTCGGTCCTGTGGTCCAATCACAAAACGAACAAAACCGCTCAGGATAAAAAGAATCCCTACGGAAAGGATCAGGTAGGTCACCGGAGCCGCGCGCTGGCGGCGATAGTAGCGGTAGACAAAGCGATCAAAGAGCAGACATATCAGTATCGTGCCAATAATTCCGATGGGCAGAGCCAGAAGCGCGGTAGGTAGGGGTCCCAAGCTAACCCCCTTGCCTTGCAACCACCACGTCACCAGGATGGTGATCATGGCGCCAACAGACATGGTCTCGCCGTGGGCAAAGTTCGAAAATCGAAGTACGGCATAAACCATAGTTACACCGAGCGCGCCAAGCGCAAGTTGGCTGCCGTAAGCCAGACCCGGAACAATGACAAAGTTCCCGAGTAGTGCCAGAGCGTTCAGAATATCGGTCATGTCACTCACCCACCGAGGAAGGCTCTGCGCACTTCGGGATCGGCCAGCAGCGCCTCTCCCGTATCGGTATACCGGTTTTGCCCCTGAACCAGCACGAAGCCGCGGTCAGCAATCTCAAGCGCCTGTCTCGCATTTTGTTCAACCATCAGTATCGCGATACCCGTTTTCGCGATCTCAATGATGCGGTCAAAAAGCTCATCCATGACGATCGGAGAGACCCCGGCGGTGGGCTCATCCAGCATTAGCACGCTGGGTTGGGTCATCAACGCGCGTCCAACTGCCACTTGCTGTCGTTGACCCCCGGACAACTCGCCCGCAGGTTGAGACCGCTTTTCGGCAAGAACCGGAAATAACGAAAAAACTTGTTCCATGGTTGGGCTAAAGTCGTCCCGCCGAATGAACGCCCCCATCTCAAGATTCTCCTCTACGGTCATGGAGGTGAAGACATTCGCATTCTGGGGAACGAAACCCATGCCCAGAGTCACCCGTTCCTGAGGCGGCAGCTTGGAGATGTCTTGGCCATCGAGTTCTACCGAGCCCTCGCGAACGCTGAGCATCCCGAACATGGCTTTCATCGCCGTCGATTTACCAGCGCCGTTGGGGCCCACCACCACCGCAATTTCGCCTTTATCCACGCCAACGCTGCATCCCTGTAGGATGTCAGCGCCACCGTACCCCCCATACAATGATTCGCCTTTAAGAAAACTCATGTCGGGTGTCAGCGATGATGCTTCCGGCCGGTCCCGAGGTAGGCCTCGATGACGGCCTCGTTATTCATGACTTCCTCCGGACTGCCGCGAGTCAATACACCTCCTGCAGCCATCACCACTACTGGATCACACAGCCGGGAGATAAAGTCCATGTCGTGTTCAATCATGCAGAATGTATAGCCCTTCTCCCGGTTGAGCCTCAGGATTGCGTCTCCGATAGTGCTCAGTAAAGTCCGATTCACGCCAGCGCCAACCTCATCGAGAAACACCAACTTGGGTTCGGCCATCATGGTACGGCCGAGCTCCAGCAACTTCTTTTGCCCGCCGGAAAGATTACCGGCGAGTTCGTCTGCAACTGAAACTAACTGTAGAAAGTTAATCACCTCGGCGGCTCGTTGAGCGAGCTCATTTTCCTGCAACCTGACTCTCTCTGGTCGTAGCCAGGCATCCACCAGGCGTTCCCCGGCCTGTGCACCGGGCACAACCAGCAGGTTTTCGCGAACGGTAAGCGACGAGAATTCGTGCGCAATCTGGAAGGTTCGGAGAATGCCTCGTGCAAAAAGTTCGTGAGGCTTTCTGGCGGTGATGTCTTCGCCGTCAAAAATCACCTTACCTGAATCAGGCGCGTGGACTCCGGCAATAACGTTGAAGAGCGTCGTTTTGCCCGCCCCGTTTGGACCGATAAGCCCGGTAATGCTGCCCCGTTCTATAGAGAAAGAGGCGTCCTCGACCGCGTGAATGCCGCCAAAGTGTTTGTAGACGTTTTGAATTTCCAGCAATCGAGATGAAACCGGCAAAAAAAAGGCCCGGGTTACCCCGGGCCGTTTTTCTTGGACTTAACGATATCCCACCGTGGTGTTCTTGCCGCCGTCCACAAGAATCTCGCGGTAACTACCCGCTGATTCACCGGGTCCGATAAGCTCGACCGCAGAGGCGCCGACATAGTCGACATCACCGCCACCCGCAATGTATTCCAAAGCCGCAGTTAGATCACCGGGGTAAACCTTTTTACCCGGGGCATTTGCTACTTCCATAACCTTGGCTTTGAAGTCCTGACTGTTGCTGGATCCCGCCGCCTGCATGGCAAGCATAATCAAAGCTGCGGCATCATAGGATTCCGGTGAAAATGGACCATCACCCTTAAAGCCGGCCGCGCTAGCCAGCTCAACGAACATGGCTGCGCCAGGGCTGTCCGTACCGGGCACGTCGCCGATTGAGCCGTTCAGGCCAGAACCAATCGCCGCGGGCAGTGAGTCGCCAATCATACCGTCTGGCAGATAAAACACATCAAAGGCTCCGGTGTCCAGAGACCCTTGAATGATTGCTTTACCGCCCTGGTCGAGGTATCCCGCAACAATCAAAATGTCGCCACCCGCCTGAGCGAGCGCTGCGACTTCTGCGCTGTAATCACCCTTGCCTTCCTCGTGAGCGGCGTTAATTGTGATCGTGCCGCCAGCTGCGGTGAAATTGCTCGCGATGCTGTCAGCAAGGCCCTTACCATAGTCATTGTTGGTGTAGGTCAGTGCCGCTGTTTTATAGCCGTTAGCATTAAGAATCTCTGCTACGACCTGCCCCTGGCGGGCGTCCGAGGGCGCCGTTCTGAAGAACAGGCCATTGTCCTCGGCAGTCGAAAGACCGGGTGAGGTCGCTGACGGTGAAATCATGACCACACCGTTGGGCACGGCGACATTGGCCAGGATAGCCCCTGTCACGCCGGAACAGTCCGCGCCCATAATGGCGTTGACTTTATCCGAGGTGATGAGCCGTTCCGCCGCTGCCTGCGCGGCAGCTGAGTCGATACAGGTGGAATCGGCCCGAACTCCGGATACCGACGCGCCCCCAAGTAACGCACCGCCGCCATTGACCTCGGCGATAGCAAGTTCGGCTCCGGCACCCATATCAGGAGTCAGCGACTCGATAGGACCCGTGAAACCGAGGATGATGCCGATCTTCACTTCTTCGGCAAAAGCCGTACTGCTCAGCAGTACGCTCGAGATCAGAGCCAAGAATATTTTCCTCATGGAACACCTCCGTTGGTTAAAAAACACATTCTTCTAAGCATAAGCGCCTGTGCGCTTACTGACTTAACCCAATACTGACACACCACATGAATGAAGAAAAGTTCTTCATCGTCCTTTGGGGTCGTTTTGTGGCCATAGGGGCGATTTCTTAAGGAAACCCACGGCTACCGATGGGCGGGTACCGCCCCAGGAGCCGATTTGCGCCCTCCCTAAAAGGATTGCCATAGTTGGGTTAGGACACCTCCACCCTAAGTTCCGGTGCAGTTACAAAGCAGAGTTTCGCATGGGCTTCGCGAAGTGAAGCCTCGGCCTCGGTCGCATCGTTACCACGGCTGAAAATAAAGCCCGGATAGGGCCCACCCTCCGGCCAGGGTACCATCCGATGCCCTTCGCGAATATCGATGTCGACCGATGCAATCCCCGGAACTTTCCGTGCCGCTGTGATTCCCTCTACCCGCCTCAAGACCCCCGCGCAGGGCACCGGAATCATCATCACGCCAAAGGCGCCCGCCTGCTGCTTCAACTGAATTGGCTGGCCGACGGCGCTCGCGAGGACAATCGCTTCAAGAGATACTCCTGTCAAAAACTCGATCACTCTACCGCACCGCCCACCAATGGTTCGACTCGCTAACTCAATAAAGTGAATTCGGTCGCCCGCAAGCCGCAGTTCGGCGTGTACTGGACCCTCGCGAAAACCCAATGCGGACGCTACCTGAGAGAGCGCGGAGTAAATGGCATTCTGGATCCTCTTAGGAATTCTTGGTGGCGTGACGTAGATGGTCTCCTCAAAGAATGGGCCGGCGAGAGAATCAGGCTTCTCAAAGATCGCAATAATCTTGAGCTCACGATTATGTAAAAGGGCCTCCACTGAGTACTCGTCTCCGTCTATGTAATTTTCGATCAGTACGCGCTGGTCCCCTTGGGAATCCTCATCGCTAATCAGGGTACGGACTCTTGGTATTGCCTTTGCAATATCCTCCTGGTTCTCACAACGAATGACGCCGCGACTCGCAGACAGGGACAGAGGTTTGACGACACACGGAAATTCAACAGGAGCAACGTTGTTTGGTGCAGGAGCTTGAGGCTCTACGACCGTAAAACAGGGAGCAGTGATCCCTTTCTCCTTGCAGGCCTGACGAAATCTGAGTTTGTTGGTAGATACCTGAAGGGCACTGGGCTCGTTGGCGGGCAAGCCGAGTTCAAGGCAAATCTCGTGCGCAAAGGGAACAGTTGCATCGTCTGTTGCCAGGACCGCGGCAAACGGAGCGCGCGACGCCGCGTGTCGGATCTGGGATAACGAGGATTCTGGGGAGCGTGGATCAATGCGGATCCCGCCTTGATTGAGGGCCAGTGGGGTTTGTCCCCAGGAGGCGACCGTTATCTGAATCCCAAGGCCACTGCCCGCATTGACAAAGGCCCCTGTGCGGTAACTCCGATCCGGAGCAACCAGCAGAACCCGGGGCGGGGTCAAGGAACTCCTATTGAGTCAAAGATGGGCTAAGAAAAGTTCCAGCACCATGAACGACGGTGCGGACCGATAGTCAGTGCGCGCCTCCACAACCTCCGCAGGCGCCACTTCCCCCCACCGCTTGAAAGACGTTATTAAAAACGAAAGTGGCGTTCACATCGCTATCCTGGAAGTCGATCTCCGCACCTTGTAAATAAGAGAGGGCGACCGGATCGATTGTCAATGCGAATCCGTCTTCATCTTTCATGAGCCGGTCTTTATCCGAAATAGACTCAGCAAAGGTCATGCCGTAGCTCATTCCTCCACAACCCCCGCCAGCGACGAATACCCGAACTGCGCTTTGGGATTCATCCGCATTGGCGAGGAGTTCCGTGATCTTCGACCTTGCTGTCGGAGTGACCGAGATACCAGAGCAAACTGATTCATCAATGTTTTGATTCATATTGCGCACCATGACGGTTTTGCCTGTAAAATTGTGTCGAGACTCTGGTCGATAATGGCGCGTCTTAGCAGCCAGCGACAGTCGAAGGAGTCGATTTCTACTTCAAGAGCATATTACCATGAGGCTAGTGAACTGCGTCGTTCTTGATGAGGAAGCTGAGGGTCTGGAGAGCCCGCCTTATCCCGGTGAACTGGGTCAGCGGATATTCGAGAACGTGTCCGCCGAAGGCTGGCAGCAGTGGCTGCAAAGACAGGTCCTCATCATCAATGAGAATCAGTTGAGCACCGCGGACTCCCAGGCGATTGAGTTGCTCGAACAACATATGCTGGGCTTTTTATTTAGCGAAGGGGATCTCGGCGCAATGCCTGAAGGGTTCGCTCCTCGAAAAAAGTAACGTCAGTCCTGTGAACTGTCCATCAAACGGCGCATTTCCCTTACGGCATCGGCGAGTCCCGAAAACACGGAACGTGCGATGATAGCGTGCCCGATATTGAGTTCGGAGATACCACTCATCGCGCCTACAGGGGAAACATTGCCGTAGTGCAGTCCATGCCCTGCATTAACCCTGAGCCCCAAAGAGACACCAAGATCGGTAGCAGCAGACAATCTGTTGAGTTCTCGCTCCGCGGTCAGTTGGTCGCTGGCGTCCGCGTATGGACCGGTGTGCAATTCAATGGCACTTGCCCCGACTGAGGCGCTCGCCTGTATCTGCGTTGAGTCGGGGTCTATAAAAAGAGAAACACGAATACCGCAGGCCTCTAAACCACTAATAAAGGTTTTAAGGCTGTCCTGCTGCGCGGCAACGTCGAGACCTCCTTCGGTAGTCAGTTCCTCGCGCTTCTCGGGTACCAGGCAGACATCCTCGGGTTGGATGTTTCGGGCAATTTCACCCATCTCGGCAGTGACGGCCATTTCTAGGTTCATCCGGGTAGTGATGACCTCACGGACTCGGGAAACATCATCGTCCTGAATATGGCGACGGTCTTCTCTAAGGTGCAGGGTAATGAGGTTTGCCCCGCTGGCCTCACAGACCCTCACAGCCTCGATGGGATCCGGATAGGCCGTCCCCCTTGCCTGCCGCAGGGTTGCCACATGATCAATATTGACCCCAAGATCCATAGTCGTTCCTGTTGAGTTAGTGACTTGCCCCGGTCTTTTCGGGGGACGCTGAGTTTGCGGAAGGGTAAAGCTGAGAGTATACCGAGCGCGAGACCAGCGTCCTTCCTTCCAGAAGCTCTCTGAAGATCATCCTGTGCAAGTGTTTAATCTCTCTTTGACCTCTTTCACCAAATCCTTTTTCGAGTCGTAAGGCGATTAGGGAGTCTCCGTGTACTGCGATTCCGCTGTGGTCATCAGCGTTTTCAATAAATGCCCCTACTCCGGGGCGATACCGGTAACGACTATCCGGCGCTACGCTCTCCCCGGTCCCCTGTTCCCACTCAAGTTGGAGTCCATAGCCAATCTCTTCCAGTAACACTTTCTCAAAATAGCGTAACGCAGTCTGTTGGTCCTCTTCACCGAGTAACTCGTGGATACAACGCAGATAGTGATCGAACAAGCGTTCGTGTGGGTCATGGCGATGAAGAAACTTGATCAAAAGTTCATTCAGGTAAAAACCACAGAAGAGTCCGGGCCCGCTAAGTGCAACCCCAGGTCCTGCCCATTCACATTGTGTCAAAGTCTTGACCTCCCCCTTGCCTGACCAACCGAGCGTAATCAGGGCGAATGGTCGGAGGGTGCCCCGGTAAGGCGACTTCTTTCCCCGTGCACCCTTGGCAATCACGGTAATCCGACCGTGAGTTCGGGAATATAGATCCAACAGAAGACTGGACTCCGAGTACGGGCGCCAGTGAAGGACGAAACCAGGCTCACCTTTGATGCGGTTATTGTTCATTAATAGGTCGAGCTGTTACTCACCGTAACCGAGTGAAGCTACTGCACGTCTGTCGCCGGCCCAGCCCTTACGAACCTTTACTCGCTGCGACAGTAATACCGGGCGGTCGAACACCAGGCCGATCTGCCGACGCGCAGCCGACCCAATGTTTTTTAATCGGGCACCGCCTGCCCCGATCAATGCGGCCTTTTGGCCGACAGTTTCGCACCAAATTTCAGCATCAATTTCCATCGTCCCATCGGCTTTATCCTCGAATGTAGTGAGAACGACACCCGTACAATAAGGAATTTCATCGCCCATCTGCCGGAATATCTGTTCGCGGATCAGTTCGGCTGCAAGAAACCTCGGGGAGGTGTTGGTCAGCGTTTCTAGCGGATAACCTGCACACCCCTCGGGCACTGCAGCGCCGAGCAGTCCTGACAAATGTTTGCAGTTGTACCCTGATCTCGCCGACACAGGAACGATCTGTTCCCAACGGTGTTTTTCGCGGAGCATTTGGATCCGCGGAAGGACCTGGTCTCGTGACGGCAGGAGATCGACCTTATTGAGAATTAGCCAAAGGGGACTTTCCCGGCGAGAAAAGTGTTCCAGGACGTCCTGATCCTCCGCTCGCCAGTAACGCGCATCGATAACCTGGCAGAGCACGTCCGCCCCACTTCCCGCACCGCGGGCCGATTGATTGGCGATTTTACTGAGCAACCGCTCAGGGCGTTGATGCATTCCCGGGCTATCAATAATCACGAGTTGTGAATCATCGTCGGTGTAGATCCCGTCAATCTCACGCCAGGTCGTCTGTGGCCTGCGAGAGACGATCGAGACCTTCGACCCCAGGATCTGATTCAACAGACTCGACTTGCCGACGTTTGGTCTCCCAACGAGTGCGACCACGCCGAAATGACTCGGACTGCTCAAGGCGTGATCATCTCCTTTGAAGTTCATCCAAGGCGTGAGATGCAGCTACCTGCTCGGCTTCTTTGCGACTGCTTCCCCGACCGGTGCCAACTAGCTCATGGCTTTCAATCCGGCACTCAACAACAAACTCACGTTCATGTGGCTGTCCGGAGGTTGAGGTCACCTGGTAGTCGGGTGGTCTAGTGCCCCCCGCCTGAAGGAGTTCCTGTAACTGCGTCTTCGGGTCTTTTTCAATCGTCCCTTCTTCCAAGTTGGATATTTCTGTCGCAAACAACGAAAGCGTCACTTCCTTGGAAATCTTAAATCCGGCGTCCAGGAACACTGCCGCGATCACCGCCTCAAGTGCATCGGCGAGGATCGATGCCCGATCGCTGCCCCCACTCCGTCCAGCCGACGGACCGAGCTGGAGCGCCTTTCCAAGGTCGATACTTCGTGCAACAGTCGCCAAGGTCGCTTGACGAACCAGCCGAGCACGTAAGCGGGTTAACTCGCCTTCGGAAGCCTCGGGATACCGCTCAAAGAGGGTTTCACTGACGGCCAATCCCAAAACACTGTCACCGAGGAACTCGAGGCGCTCGTTGTGCCGCGATCCAATGCTCCGATGCCGCAGTGCCGACTCGAGAAGCGTCGGATCGGAAAACTTGTAGCCTATCTTAGTTTCTAGCAATGAAGCCAAGGCCTTGTCCGTTACTCGATGACACTTCCGATGCGACTCCAGTTGATCTTCCCAAGGACCCCATCGCCGCCACTATCCCAGCTGAACCAGATAAAGAATGCCTTACCAACGATGAATTCTTCAGGAACGAATCCCCAATAGCGGCTGTCATTACTGTGGTCACGGTTGTCTCCCATCACGAAGTAGTGTCCTTCTGGGACTTTTACCTGAATGGACCCTGAAGAACGCAGCGTGTCAATCATGATGGTGTGACCCTCTTCGCCGAAACTTTCGAGGAAGGTCTTGACCCGGCCATCCTGATCTTCGGTAGGCCAATTGACCAACTGAAATGCCTCAAGGGGCAACGGACTACCATTAATCGACAACCGCTTGTTGTGATAGCTCACGATATCTCCGGGCGTGCCAATCACCCGCTTGATGAAATTGGTTTTCGGATTTTTAGGGAATCGAAAAACCATCACGTCGCCGCGCTCGGGCAACCCGACCGGCACGATCTGCCGCTTCAGGATCGGAAGCTTAATTCCGTAACTTGATTTTGAGACCAGGATGAAATCCCCAATAAAAAGACTCGGCAGCATTGAGCCAGAGGGAATTCGGAAAGGCTCCACGATAAATGCTCTTAGGAGAAATACCGCCAGAATCACAGGGAAAAACGCCTTTGAATATTCGACGATTAACGGCATTCTCGCGCTGACGCCAGATTCTGCCTGACGCATCCGTTTTGGACGACCAAATGCGCGGTCCCAGTATATGATCAACCCGGCCAGAACCAGGGCCAGGAAAAGGGCAAGTTCAAAATCCATTAATCACCCACCTTCAGTACCGACAGGAACGCTTCCTGTGGGATCGCGACGGAGCCTATCTGTTTCATGCGTTTCTTTCCTTCTTTTTGTTTTTCAAGGAGTTTTCGCTTTCGCGTGATGTCTCCCCCGTAACACTTGGCAGTAACATTCTTGCGTAAAGCCTTAACGGTCTCCCGGGCAATGATTTTGGAACCAATAGCTCCCTGAATAGCGACATCGAACATTTGACGGGGAATCAGTTTCTTCATTCGACTCACCAATTGCCGGGCGCGATACGGAGCCTGTTCGCGGTGAGCTAACGCCGACAAAGGTTCAACGCGATCCCCATTGATCATGACATCAATCCGAACCATATCGGCAGACCGGTCTTCAATTAACTCATAGTCAAACGAGGCAAATCCTCTGCTCACTGACTTAAGACGATCGTGAAAATCGAGAACGACCTCCGCAAGTGGCAATTCAAAAGTAATCAATGCTTGTCGACCATGGTAGGCGAGTTCTTTTTGAACTCCTCGTTTCTCAATACACAAGCCCAGCACGGATCCGATGTAGTCTGTGGGGCACAGGAGGCGTACCTCGATGAAAGGCTCATAGACCTCCGCGACGCTACCGGCGTCAGGCATCTGGGAGGGGTTGTGAATCGACCGCGTGACGCCATCGGTTCCCCGAATGCGATAAACGACCGTTGGCGCCGTGGTAATGAGTTCCAAATCGTACTCCCGCTCCAGACGCTCCTGGATGATCTCCATATGCAACATCCCCAGGAACCCGCAACGGAATCCAAAACCAAGCGCCGGAGAGACCTCCGGCTCATAGACCAGAGAGGCATCGTTCAAGCTGAGTTTCTCCAGCGCATCACGAAAAGCTTCGAAATCTGCATTGTTAATAGGGTAAAGACCGGCAAACACGGCAGGTTTTTCATTTTTAAAACCTTCCAGACTTTCGCTGGTTGGCTGCGCAGCATCCGTGATCGTGTCACCTACTCTCGCCGCCTTGATATCCTTGATTCCTGCAATAACGTATCCCACTTCCCCCGCTCTGAGCTCATCACAGGGTGCTCGTTTTGGAGTGAATCGGCCGATCTGTTCAACCGGATAACTTTTCCCCGTTGACATCATCAAGATTCGGCGTTTCGACTTTAGAGACCCGGCCATCACCCGAACCAGGGAAACCGTCCCCAGATAGTTATCGAACCAGGAATCGATGATCAGTGCACTCAATTTCTCTGTAGCTGGAATTGTCGGTGCGGGAACTCCCTGTACGATGCGTTCCAGGACCGCATCAATGCCGATTCCAGTCTTGGCGGACACCTGCAATACGTTGGTGCAATCCAACCCGATCAGATCCTCAATTTCTGCAGCCGCCCGCTCGGCATCCGCCGCTGGCAGATCAATCTTGTTAAGCACTGGTATGATTTCAAGGCCTAGATCCGCGGCGGTATAACAGTTCGCCACAGTCTGCGCCTCCACTCCCTGGGAGGCGTCAACAACCAGAAGCGCGCCCTCACACGCGCTCAATGACCGGGAGACCTCATAGGAAAAGTCAACGTGTCCTGGGGTGTCGATGAAGTTCATCAAATACTCGTTATTGTCTTGCGCCTGATATCTCAAGGAGACGCTCTGCGCTTTAATAGTGATACCTCGTTCCCGCTCCAGATCCATGGAGTCCAGGACCTGATCAGTCATCTCGCGGTCGCTCAGGCCTCCACACCGTTGAATTAACCTATCAGCGAGTGTTGACTTGCCATGATCGATATGAGCGATAATCGCGAAATTGCGAATAAGGTTCTGATTAACCCGATCCATTCTCAGTTTCCATTGGGGGTGAGGAACAGCGCCCACCTGAGATGGGCCGAAAGAAAGACACTTTCACCTGCGAATTTTATCTTGCACCCAATGTCCTTGCACACATTTCGAAAACATCCGCCGAAAATCAATAAAGCAGGTCCAGATTTGTGATGGCTTCGAGCAGGCGGGGTAGACAAGATGTTGCGTGAAACTACGGTCGCGATCGTTGGTAGCGGCCTTGCCGGGATCAGCCTAGCGCTGCGACTCTCCAAACAGGGCATCGATTCACTAATTCTGTCGAAGTCGAAACTTGCTTCCGGCTCCAGCGTCTGGGCCCAGGGCGGGATCGCTGCAGCGCTTGATCCGCGTGATAGTTTTGAGGCTCATATCGAAGACACCTTACAGACAGGGTCCGGACTCTGTCATGAATCAGCAGTCCGGACGGTAGTTGAAGGGGCCCCCGACGCAATCGACTGGCTGAGCGCTGCCGGGGTGCATTTCGACAATCAGGGTGACGTATCAAACCAACTTCACCTGGCCCAGGAAGGTGGTCATTCCTATCGACGGGTTGCGCATGTAGCGGACACGACCGGACGGGCCGTGGTCAATACACTCGACCGTGAAATTCTCGCTTCGCCGCGAATCACCGTCTTGGAAAACCACACCGCCGTGGACTTAATCCTTAACCCGAGGGAGAGTGCCTCTTCCGGATCACAGGTAATTGGGTTGTATGCGCTTGATGGTGATTCTGGAGTCGTCGTGACCATTCATGCAAGGGCGGTCGTCCTCGCCTCTGGGGGCGCGTCGAAAGCCTATCTGTACACAAGCAACCCGGACTCGTCGACTGGCGACGGAATCGCGATGGCATGGCGAGCGGGATGCTCAGTTGCCAACCTGGAATTCGTCCAATTTCACCCGACTTGCCTCTACCATCCCCACGCGGGGAACTTCCTAATCTCAGAAGCTGTTCGCGGTGAAGGGGGTCGACTCCTGCTGCCAGACGGGAATGCATTCATGGAGAGGCACGACCCTCGCGCGGAACTTGCCTCCCGCGATGTCGTCGCGCGGGCAATTGACTACGAGATGAAGAAAGGGGGGCATGACTGCGTCTATCTGGACGTCAGCCATTTGGCCGCGGAAGTTATCAAGCGGCATTTCCCCGGGATCTATGAGCGTTGCCAGTCATTTTCAATTGATATCACCACCGATCCAGTTCCGGTAGTACCCGCAGCGCACTACACATGCGGCGGGATCAACACCGACCTTAACGGGCAGACAGATCTTGACGGTTTGTACGCAATTGGGGAGACCGCGCATACCGGCCTACATGGCGCTAATCGACTCGCCAGTAACTCGCTTCTGGAATGCGTGGTCTTCTCGCACCGGGCAGTTCCGGCAATATTGGAATATTTGGAGAAATTACCGGGCAGTCGTCAAACGCCCGTCGCGTGGGACGAAAGTCAGGTCTCCGACCCTGATGAACTCGTTGTAGTAGCGCATAACTGGGAAGAACTCCGACGATTCATGTGGGACTACGTCGGGATTGTCAGGACCTCGCGCCGGTTGCAACGTGCAGCGAATAGACTTCATTTGCTGCATGCGGAAATCAGGGATTTCTACAGCCACTTCCGGGTAAACAAGGATCTACTCGAACTGCGAAATCTCGTCCTGGTTTCCGAACTGATTGTTCGGTGTGCGGCAGATCGCCGGGAAAGTCGCGGCCTCCATTTCACTCAGGACTATCCAACTACAGACCCAAAACAACAGCACGATACTATTTTGCGCCCAGAGCCGAGGCCTTGACTGTTTTAGTTATGCTGATCCGGAGGTACCACTGAAGCGCAAGATATCGGAGATCAAAACGGTCAAGTGCGGGTTGTCCGGAATCTCTCGGCGCATAAACCAGTCCATCAGAAGCGGGTCAGGTTGCGTCAGAAGTTCCTCGAAGAGGGCCAGGTCATCGGCATCCGCCAAGTTCCCCAATTGCTGCGCATAGGGCATTAGTAACCCGTCAAGCTCCCGGACGCCGCGGCGGGCTCGCCAAGTGATCCGGTTGATGCGCTGCTGTACTGGCGTATTCAAGATTTACCTTTTGCTATCCGCGACTTAATTTCGCCAATGGCCTTACCTGGATTTAGGCCCTTGGGGCAAGCATTCGTGCAATTCATGATGGTGTGACAACGGTACAAAGAGAAACTGTCATTCAACCGTTCCAGTCGTTCATCGGTCTCCTCATCGCGACTGTCGGCGACCCACCGATAGGCCTGAAGCAGGTTTGCCGGCCCAAGGTACTCCTCTGAGTTCCACCAATAACTCGGGCAACTGGTCGAGCAGCACGCACATAATATGCACTCATACAAACCATCAAGTGCTTCACGCTCGTCTGGACTCTGGAGGCGCTCACAATCCGTAGTTGAATCCTGAGCCTTCAGCCATGGCTCTACCGATGCATATTGGTTGAAGAAATGCGTGAGATCGGGAACAAGGTCCTTAATCACCGGCATGTGCGGTAACGGATAGATCTTGATTGGTGCCTTGAGCTCGGACAGGGCTTGAGTGCAGGCTAGCGTATTGGTTCCGTTGATATTCATCGCGCAGGATCCACAGATTCCCTCTCGACAAGAGCGCCGGAAGGTCAGGGTGGAGTCAATCTCGTTCTTGATCTTGAGTAAACCGTCGAGAAGCATAGGTCCGCAGGTTGCCTGATCGATCGTGTACTCATCAACACGTGGTTGCTCGTCGTCATCAGGGTTCCAGCGGTAGACCTCAAGCGCCAGAGGCCGCTGCATCCCGGTCCCATCATTATGGCGCTGCCCTTTAGTCACCCGGGCGTGTTTTGGGAGCCTAAACTGTGCCATCGTATCTCTAATAGACCCTTGCCTTAGGTGGAATACTTTCGACTTCTGTCGTCCCAGTATCCAGCGTCACTGGCCGATATTCCAGGTGAACGGCGTGATCTTCAACGCGGGCGAGGGTATGACACATCCAGTCGGTATCGTTTCTTTCAGGATAGTCGTCCCTGGCATGAGCACCCCTGCTTTCTGTTCGGGCATGAGCGCTGTAGACCGTCACCTTGGCTTGTGCCAGTAGATTCTGTAGTTCCAGCGTCTCCACCAGGTCAGTGTTCCAGATCATGGAGCGGTCGGTCACCCCAATACTTGAGAACATGGAAACGGTTTCATCGACTTGCTCTATCCCCTCACTTAACACTTGGTTATTTCGAAAGACCGCGCAGTTTGCCTGCATTGCACGCTGCATCTTAAGCCTCACCGCAGCTGCTGTAGCTGGGCCAGCCGAATGGCGGACCTGATCCAAGCCACTCACGATCTGATCGACTGACTCCTGCCGACCTTTTGCCACGGGCGCCCCTCTGCCAATCGTGTCGGCGGCATGTTGCCCTGCCGCTCGACCAAACACGATTAAATCAAGAAGGCTGTTTGAGCCGAGTCGATTCGCGCCGTGCACCGACACGCAAGCGGCCTCGCCAATTGCCATTAAACCCGGCACGGTAGGCGAAACCCCATCAACCATAGAACCCAAGCACTCGCCGTGGATATTGGTCGGAATGCCACCCATGTTGTAGTGGACCGTCGGAATTACCGGGATCGGCTCTTTACAAACATCGACCCCCGCAAAGATCTGGGCAGTTTCAGAAATTCCTGGCAATCGTTCGGACAGGATCTCGGGACCTAGGTGCTCGAGATGCAGATGGATATGGTCCCCCTCATCCCCGGCACCGCGGCCCGCTCGGATTTCCATAGTCATGGAACGACTGACCACGTCTCGAGACGCGAGGTCTTTTGCATTAGGGGCGTAACGTTCCATGAAACGCTCGCCATCGCAATTTGTCAGGAATCCTCCTTCCCCGCGAGCCCCTTCAGTAATGAGGCAGCCGGAGCCATAGATACCGGTAGGATGGAACTGGACAAATTCCATATCCTGTAATGGCAAGCCGGCACGTAACGCCATGGCATTTCCGTCACCCGTGCATGTATGAGCGGATGTGGCAGAAAAATACGCCCTGCCATACCCTCCAGTCGCCAGAATAACCCGCTTGGCCCAGAACACGTGCAGCGCCCCCGTCTCAAGGCACCAGGACATGACCCCCCGACACTCACCTGCTTCCATGATGAGATCTAGGCAAAAATATTCGATAAAAAACTCCACCTGATGCCGCAGCGACTGCTGATACAGGGTGTGAAGGATTGCGTGTCCTGTTCGATCCGCGGCCGCGCAGGTTCTTTGCGCCTGCCCTTGACCGAAGTGGGTCGTCATACCACCGAAGGCTCGCTGGTAGATCTTACCGTCAGCGGTCCGAGAAAACGGAACACCATAGTGCTCAAGCTCAATAACGGCCGAGGGGGCTTGTTTGCACATGAAACTAATGGCTTCCTGATCCCCAAGCCAATCAGACCCCTTGACCGTGTCGTACATGTGCCATCGCCAATCATCTTCGCCCATATTAGCGAGCGCGGCACTCATCCCACCCTGCGCCGCAACAGTATGTGAGCGCGTAGGAAAAACCTTGGTCACACAGGCTGTACGCAGCCCGGCCTCTGCAAGACTCAAACAGGCACGAAGTCCGGAACCCCCAGCCCCGACGACTACAACATCATGTTCGTGGTGAATAATTTCGTACGCGGAGGTCATCGGATTCCTGCCTATTAGGCGCTCACCAAGGCGGCCAGAACTGTGGCGACTGCCAATATCGCGGCCCCGAGGCGCACCAACCAGATCAACGACCCTCTTAGTGGGGGACGAACATAATCCTCGATGATTGTCTGAAGCCCAAGCGCGCCATGCAGGTACCAGACGGGGGCGAGCAGTATCAATGCGATGGTGGGCCCGGCTCCATCAACCCAAGTCCGTGCGGAAGTATAGGTATGCACATCGAGTGACAGTGAAAGCCAGAGGGTCCAGAGGATCAATGGGACGAGGAGTATCGCGCTCGCTCGCTGCCATCGCCAGTGCCCCAGACCCGGATGGTGGGGTCGACGGGACAATGGTTGAAGTCGGCTTGAATTCATGGGGATTGAAGAGAATTATCTGACGAGGACCACAGTAGCTGTAGAGCAAACCAGCGCTGCGGCAACTACCGTCCACCCGCTGAAATACACCCTCTCCAAACTAAACCCCCATCCCCAGTCCCATAAGAGATGTCGGATACCATTGAACAAATGGTAGTAAAGGCAGAAAACTACCAATATCAAGAAGCTCAGTCCAGGCCATCCCTGCGCGAAGCTCATGAATCGAACGTATGTCACCTCGCCCAACGCCAAGCTTACCAGCCAGAGTGAGAGCACTACTGAGCAAGCGGAAAGGAGTAGCCCGCTGAGTCGATGCAAAACCGAAAGCACGCTCGTCATTTGCGGGCGATAGATCTGAAGGTGCGGGGACAGTGGTCGCGCGCGGGTATTGGGCATACGAAGGTCAGTCTCTTTCTGGCATAGGGCCACGAGAGTTAGAAATCGATGCAACGGCCATTTCGCTCCCAGTCGCCATAGCGAGTCGGGTCAACTTTGCGTGAATTCGACTCATCCGTGGAAACGTCTTCGGTCGGGCGGGAGTCTATCTTCACAGCATCACGTCGGCGGCTATCACCTCGGACAGAAGATTTCTCCGAGTCGATGACTTCACCGGATTCTTTGGCTACACTCTGATTTTTGTGCATCGCAGCAACCTAGATTTTGAAGGGTTTTAAAAGTACTTTCAAGTCTGTCCTAATTGGCGAGACCACTGTTGGAACGGGTAATATCGCATGCCGCGGTGAACTCGGTGTCACCATTTCGCCAAACGAATACCAATTTCCTAATCTATTGCCATCAAATGAGTGAGTCCTACACATCCGTAACTGGTTTCGCTGTGATCCGATGCTCAGGTCCCGACGCGTCCGAGTTTCTCCAGAATCAACTCTCCGCCGACGTTTTGCAGGTTAGCGAGACTGGTTGGGGGCTTTCGGGTTACTGCTCGCCGAAAGGAAGACTGCTCGCGGTCTTTTTTATTTGCCGCCAAGGAGATGATTTCCTTTTGCTAACCGACGCTTCTGTAGCGAAGAGTGTTATCGCACGATTGCAAATGTACGTGCTGCGCGCTGCAGTCACGCTGCAACTCTGCCCGGAACAGAATCTCGCATTTAGAAATGAAACGGCTGACGAACCCTCTATGGTACCTACTTCAGAAGGCTTCTCCCGATTGCAAAGAAGTTTAACTATCACCGTAATGGACAACACCTCGGTCGGGGCCTCCCCGGGCGAGCGCCGTTTCCGAAAGTTATGCATAGAACTCGGTATTCCTGTACTAGACGCCCGCTTATCTGAGGTCTTCATTCCACAGTCGTTAAATCTTGATCTGGTGGGTGGGGTCAGTTTCCAAAAGGGTTGTTACCCGGGTCAGGAAGTCGTTGCTCGCGTACGTTATCGTGGAACACCGAAGCAGCGCATGATCGGCGCCTGCATTGAAACCGATCAGGTCCTGACCCCCGGCATTAAGGTGACCTGTCGAGATGGGTCGCCCGGACGAGAGGGTACGGTCGTATGCGCTGTTACCGAACCCGAGAGCAATCAGACCTCGCTTTTAGTATCAGTGCCCACTGCCATATTGACCTCTTCAGGATCCGAAAATTTATCGATTGAGGGTGCTCCGTTGATCGCCCGCCCATTGCCCTACGCTCTACCCCTTGAAGCTTGACAGTGTTGATCATCAGTCGGTTTGGGATGCTTTGCTCGCATCATCTGCCGGCACCACCTGAAAATAAGTCTCTCCCGGCATAATAAGACCGAGATGCTCCCGGGCTCGCGCCTCGATTACCTCGACTCGATTTTTAATTTCATTAACCTCGGCGTGCAATCGGTTATTCCTCTCACGAAGGGATAGGTTTTCCGTTTCGAGTTGCAGGACCGAGCGTCCCAGATGGATCAAATCGACTGCGTTGCTCTTGCCAAACCAGAGTGCGTACTGGAGCGCGAGAACAATTCCTAACAAGCAGAAAATTAATGTCCTAAGGTACGGCACCATCCCGCTCCGGAAATATGAGGACCGCTACAATTGCGGAAATGCGAGACGGCCTGCATACGAGCCTTTTGAGCCCAGCTGCTCTTCAATTCGGAGCAATCGATTGTATTTCGCAGTCCGTTCTGCTCGACAAAGAGAGCCGGTCTTTATCTGCCCTGCCCCAACGCCAACCGCAAGATCGGCAATAGTCGTATCCTCGGTTTCCCCCGACCGATGAGAGACGGTTACGCCAAAGCCGTTATCCTGAGCCAGCGCGACAGCCTCCAGAGTCTCGCTCAGCGTCCCGATCTGATTGACCTTAATCAAGATAGAGTTAGCGGCGCGTTGTTCTATTCCGCGCTTTAAGATCGCAGTGTTGGTTACAAAAAGATCATCACCGGTCAACTGCACCGAAGCGCCTAGTTCCTTCGTGAGCGCGATCCAACCCTCCCAGTCATCTTCAGCCAGTGGGTCCTCCAAGGAAATAACCGGTAGGCGACGCGCAAGGTCAGAGACGATTGCGACGAACTCAGAAGAATCATAACTTTTTGATTCCGACCGCAGATGATAACGACCCTCTTCAAAGAACTCGGAGCTAGCAAGATCTAAGCCTAGCAGGACGTCACTGGAGATAACGTAGCCGGATTGCTCGACCGCGCTCAGCACTGCCTGTAATCCGGCTTCATTCGAGGGAAAGTCCGGGGCGAACCCCCCTTCGTCACCAACACCCGTCTGCAATCCCTCGGCAATCAGGCTCTCTCGCAGTTGATGAAATATTTCAGCACCACAACGCACCGCCTCCCTGAACGACACCACACCAACCGGCAAAACCATAAATTCCTGAAAGTCGATGCTATTGTCCGCATGGGCACCGCCGTTCAGGATATTCATTTGCGGAACTGGCAGGCGACTCGGATCCGGATTGCTATGCAGTCGTCCGATGTGCTCATACAAGGCGACCCCCAGCCCCTGGGCGGCCGCCTTGGCGCTGGCAAGAGATGCGGCAAGTATGGCGTTGGCGCCAAGGCGTTCTTTATTTGGGGTACCGTCAAGCCTCATCAGCCGTTCGTCAAGTTGTTTCTGGTCAGCAGCGTCCTGCCCCATGAGACTCTGTGCAATTTCCTGATCCACATGTTTAACCGCGGTCAAAACTCCTTTCCCCCGAAAGCGGTCTGGATCGCCGTCTCGAAGTTCTAACGCTTCCCGTTTTCCCGTTGATGCTCCAGATGGAACGGCAGCGCGCCCGACCGCCCCTCCTGCAAGCGTTACCTCCGCCTCCAGTGTTGGAAACCCTCTGGAATCAAGAATCTCCCGGGCCAAAACTTCTGTAACCAGTAATGATTGAGTGGTGTTCATGAACAAGTTTTCAGCGC
>JBMUHF010000249.1:0-1881 GCA_050302555.1 Arenicellales bacterium
ACGCTAATGCTGACATGCATGAACATCCCGGCTGGCAGGGCCCGGTCGGTGTTCGCGATAAAGCCCCGCACCTTGAACGAGCGCGACGCGGTATCGATCCGGGTATCAATTGCGTCTATGGTCCCGGCAAACTCCCGCCCCGGAAAAGACGCCGCATGGGCCTTCAATGCGTGCCCCGGTTTGAGCGTACCAAAAAGGTCCTCCGGTACGGAAAACTCAACGAGTACACCTGAAAGGTCATCTAGAACTGCGACGACTTCGCCGGCTTTAACACGGGACCCGGTCTCGATATCGGAAAAACTGATGAAGCCAGAAAACGGCGCCCGTAAAAACCGATCATTAAGACGTTTGTTGGCTCTCTCCAACTGTGCCCGGGCAATCTTGGCCTGCGCTTTCAGACTGTCGAGAGTTGCCTGGGACATACTGCTCGATTGCTTAAGACTGTCTGAGCGTTGTAAGGCTCGGGAGGCTTCTTCAAGACGCGCTTTGGCTTCAACCACATCTGCCTCTTCAATCACTGAATCCAGGGCCAGCAAAAGGGATTGGGCCTTGACCTCTGCCGAGTGAGGCAACCGTGACTCAACCACACGACCTGCCGAAAGCGGAGCGATCTCTACAGAGCGCACGGCTCGGGTGGTGCCGACTGCCTCGACGATACGATCGATACGCTGCATCGATGCGGCAGAAGCTTCTACGCTGATTGGTTTTCGCACAGCGCTCGGTTTGGCCTTTAATGACGCACTTTCTGTTGCCTCAAGCGGCCAGGAGTAATACCCAGCAGCGCCCACAGCCGCGAGAATTGCGACAATCATAATTTGTCTGCTGAAACTCATCTGAATATGGAATCTGCCGGGGTGATAAAGACAGGCGCGAATAGATTACGCAATTATCATATATTTTCTAAAGAGGGGTTGACGTCTTCTGGAGCATCTTCCAGGCGGTTTGCCCACCGATGCGCCCGAATTTGGGACAGGTTCAGTGCATCCGCGTTTTGTCGACGTTCTTGGGAGCGGGTGTGGGGCGGGCAATCCCGGCCTGGTGGTGGATCATTTTCCAGTCATCGAATTCCAACCGAAAAACATTGGTTGCAATCAGCCGACCTTCACCAAGATTCTCGAAAGCAATAACGTAGGCCGATTCACCGCTGATATACCCTCTGGGTTCGGTACAGTTGATCTGCGGTGGGCTCTCAAGAATAGTCTCCCAGCTTCTCATGACGGCCTCGCGACCAGTAACAGGCCCCCACCCTGGATGAATGCAGGTGATATCCTCCGCGTCCGACCAGATCTGTCGCATCAGGTGGCCGTCCCCTGAAGCCAGCGCCTTATAAAAATTCGCATTAGCGGCAATCAGATTTTCCAAAGTATTTTGCAAGTCGAACAGTCTCTTTTTTTGGGGGTCAGCTTGATAAATTGGTTTGCACTTAATGTAACCCAACAGGTTAACGTCTGCTGAAGACTCTTTCACATGGAATTGATCGTCCTTGACCTAATATGTTTCTATGAAAAGATTATGTCTCTTCGTAAAAACCCTTGCGATGACCAGCGTTCTATCTTCGGCAGCTTTTGCCGACCAATTCTTTGTAGATGATTTTTCTGGTGATGTGGCGTCACGATGGGAGTTTATTGCTGACCGCGTGATGGGGGGTATTTCTTACGGCGAAGTCCGTTTTAGCGACGATCTCGGAGGGCATGTGATGACCCTGTCGGGGACCGTCAGCACTGACAACAATGGCGGGTTCATTCAGACTCGACGTGAGCTTTCTATTGATAACAGTGAAGATTACTCGGGAATAATTCTTAGTGTGAAAGGTAACGGTGAACGATACTTTATACACCTGCGTTCATTTTGGACGATGCTTCCCTGGCAGTACTACCAGGC
>JBMUHF010000250.1:0-29844 GCA_050302555.1 Arenicellales bacterium
GGTCCCGGCAGTGGTGACCCGGATAAAAATGTGGAACTGCTGGGAGAGTCCATGGCGATTGCGGAGGCGGTGGTTCCGGTTGGGGCAAGGATTGCAGGTCGTTCGGCGACTGATCTTCGACTGGCGTACCGCCATAGCGTCATGTTGCTGGGGGTTTCACGCCGTGGCCGCTCCTTTCGTGAGCGGGTGCGCAAGTTGCAGATCCTTCCTGGGGATATCTTGCTCCTCTATGGCGCGGAAGATCGGTTGGATCAAGCGGTCCAGTGGCTGGGCTGCCTTGCGCTTGCAGACCGCGGATTAACGGTGCTTCAGCGTCAAAAAGCGGGCCTTGCCATCGGTGCATTCGCGCTTGCTATCCTCGCTGCGAGCCTCGGCTGGCTTTACCTGTCTGTGGCACTGGGAGCCGTGGTAGTGGTGTATGTCGTCTTCGGGTTGGTGAAGCCTACGGAGGTCTATGAATCGGTTGAGTGGCCAGTGATTGTTCTGTTGGGGTCGCTGATTCCTATCGGCAGTGCGTTGGAGAGCAGCGGAGGGACCGCACTGATTGCCCAATGGATTCTGGTTGTGACTGAAGGCCTCGCCCCGGTGATAGTGCTGGCAATTCTGATGATTGTCACCATGAGTCTTTCGGATGTGCTGAATAATGTTGCGACCGCGTTGATTGCAGCGCCCATCGGGCTTGAGATTGCCGGGCGTCTCGAACTTAACCCGGATCCATTTCTGATGGCGGTGGCGGTTGCTGCATCGTGCGCTTTTCTTACCCCAATTGGACATAAGAACAACACTATTGTCATGGGACCCGGCGGCTACCGTTTCGGGGACTACTGGCGGATGGGTCTCCCACTTGAGATCCTCGTTGTGGTAGTGAGTCTCCCGGCGATTCTTTTTTTCTGGCCGCTGACTGGCTGAAGCAACTAGACGCGGTGCACCTCAGTTTGTAAAATTGCTGACCGTGAGCAACGCTTCAGACAGGGCCCGGCAGGCAATCCACGCAGCACGGCGCCAAGGCGAGTCGGCCCGCATCCATGCACTGCTTCAAGGCTGGGAACCCAGCGCCGTTTTCCAGTCCGAGGTGCAAAGCTGTGCGTTGAGCCTGGTGGAGAAGGTCCGTTCACAGAAATCCCCCAACCTGCTGGAGGCCTTTCTTGCGGAATACGGGCTTTCCACCGACGAGGGGGTCGGCATGATGTGCCTTGCCGAGGCTTTGCTTCGGGTCCCCGACAGCCCCACTATCGACGCACTCATCGAGGACAAAGTCGTGCCGGGACGCTGGGGTCGGCATCTCAATCATTCCAGTTCGTCTCTGGTCAATGCTTCAACCTGGGCGCTTCTGTTAACGGGGAAACTTCTCAACCCTGATTCCGCCAGCGGGATTGTCGACAGTCTGCGGGCTACGGTGAAGCGGATTGGCGAGCCTGCGGTGCGGGTGATCATTGGCGAGGCGATGAAAGAACTTGGCCGGCAATTTGTGCTCGGCCGTGACATCAACGAGGCCCTTGAACATTCCAGCGGACTTAAGGAGAAGGGATATACATTTTCTTATGACATGCTCGGCGAGGCTGCCCGTTCAGACGTCGATGCGAGGCGCTACCACCTCTCATATTCCGAGGCAATCTCTGCGCTTGCGCCGGACTGTACCGGCCGATCCGTGCGCGAGAATCCCGGCATTTCTGTAAAGCTTTCGGCACTGCATCCGCGTTTTGAGCATGGGCAACGTGAGCGGGTCATGATCGAACTACTGGGGCGCGTCAGTGCACTTGCGCAGATCGCACGAAGCGCTTCAATGGGTTTTAACATTGATGCCGAGGAGAGCGAACGCCTTGATTTGACTCTGGATATCATTGAGGCGCTGATGGATGAGCCGGCACTTGCCCAGTGGGAGGGATTTGGTGTGGTGGTGCAGGCCTATCATCTGGATGCCGGGGCGGTGATCGACTGGCTTCATCTTCTTGCCAAGCGCCGGCAGCGACGCATCATGGTCCGCCTTGTCAAAGGCGCCTACTGGGATACCCAGATCAAACGGGCTCAGGTCATGGGACTTGAGACTTATCCTGTTTTTACCCGTAAGGCAGGTACTGATCTTTCGTACCTCATGTGCGCGCAGAAACTGCTTGAAGGGCGCGAGCATTTCTATCCGCAGTTCGCTACCCACAACGCCCACACCATGGCGACGATCATGGCGCTCGCGGGAGGTCCAGACGGGTCCTTTGAGTTTCAGCGTCTACACGGCATGGGCGAATCGCTCCACCGGCTCGTGCGGGAGGAGGAGGGGTTTCCCTGCCGGGTCTATGCCCCGGTCGGCGCCCATCGCGATCTGCTGGCATATCTTGTCAGGCGGCTTCTGGAAAATGGTGCAAACAGTTCCTTTGTCAATCAATTGCTCGATCAGGAGGTTCCCTGCGCAAAAGTGGTCAGCGATCCGCTGGACCAGATACGCCGAGTCGCGAGCGCGCCCTCACATCCGAACATCCCCCAACCGATAGACCTCTACCAGCCCGAAAGACGCAATAGCGCCGGGCGTGATCTTGAAGATCGTCAGGCCGTTGAGACCCTGCAACAGGAGATGGCGCCATTTGCAAACCGACTCTGGCAGGCCTTGCCGGATTTGATACCGTTCCTTAGTGGCACAGTGCGTGAGACCCATAATCCTGCAAAGCCGAGAGAACAGGTAGGGGTAGTCCAAGAGGCGTCCGCCGACGATGTCGACCCGGCTATTGAAAGAGCTCAAAAAGCGTTTGATTCTTGGCGAGCGTTATCAGCGGACGCACGCGCCACGCGACTCATCAGAGCTGCTGATCTCTATGAAACCCATTTTGCCGAACTGATGGCGCTCGCTGGCCGCGAGGCCGGGAAAACTCTGCTCGACGGGGTTGCTGAGATCCGCGAAGCGGTCGATTTTCTCCGTTATTACGCAAGCCGCGCAGAAAACCTTTCGGCGTCTACCACTGCAAGAGGTGTGTTTGTCTGTGTCTCACCTTGGAATTTTCCGTTGGCGATTTTTAGCGGCCAGATCAGTGCTGCGCTTGCCGCCGGAAACTGTGTTATCGCCAAGCCGGCAGAACAAACGCCACTGATGGCCTTGCGGGCAGTGGAACTGATGCACCAGGCGGGTATCCCGAAAGATGTTTTGCAGTGTCTGCCCGGTCCGGGAGAGACCGTCGGCGCGGCGCTTACGGCAAGCCCTGGTATCGATGGCGTGTGTTTTACGGGTTCTATCGAAACCGCTCGGCATATTCACCGCAGTATGGCCCTGACCGGTAACCCAGCAGCACCTTTGATTGCTGAGACGGGCGGCATCAACGCGATGCTGGTGGATTCCACCGCGCTGCCCGAACAGGTGGTACGTGATGTGCTGGTCTCGGCTTTTCAGAGTGCCGGCCAGCGTTGTTCCGCGCTTCGCGTCCTTTATCTCCAGGAGGACATAAAGGACCGGGTGCTGGAATTGCTTTTCGGCGCAATGGATGAACTGCAGCTGGGAGATCCGCTTGATATTGCGACCGATGTCGGCCCGGTCATTGATACCTCGGCACTGGCAGAGATCCACAGTTACTGTGAGGGCGAGAAGACTGCAAGGAGGTTGCTGAAACAGTTGGATATTCCCGCTGAAGGATATTTTATCGGGCCCACCGTCATTGAAGTGGCGGGTATTGGTGACATCGGCCGTGAAATCTTTGGACCGGTATTGCATGTCGCAACGTATGCAGCTGCAGAGATAGAACAGGTGTTGTCCGACATCAATCGGCACGGCTACGGTCTTACCCTCGGCCTGCATACACGGGTAGACGCCCGGGTCCAGCAGGTAGTCGACCAGGCGCACGTTGGCAATATCTATGTCAACCGTAACCAGATTGGCGCGGTGGTGGGAACGCAGCCTTTTGGGGGGGAGAGCTTGTCCGGCACGGGTCCCAAGGCTGGTGGACCGCTCTATCTCAGCCGATTCTGTAAAAAGACACCATCGGAAGCACCTTCCGCAGGGAATCAACACCCAGCACCGGGGGCGGAGATCGAGACGGAAGAATTGGAGGCCTGGCTTCTCGCTGAAGAAGCACCTTCAGAGCCCATCGACCCCGAAAAGGTTGACGCCTTACTGGAGCAGGTTTCATCGGTGCTCCCCTCAGTGATATCGGATGGTGTCCGGAATCTCACTCAACTCTCCGCGCAGATGCCCGGCCCTACTGGCGAGAGTAATCATTGGAAGCTTTATCCCCGGGGTAATGTTCTGTGTCTCGGCCCCGGAGTGGAGAATCTCAAGATGCAGGCCGGTCAGGCCCTGGCCTTAGGCAACCGGGCGCTCGCGGTCGGTGCCGAAATTCCCGAGTTGTCCGAAATGATTACAGACTGGCCGCTTGAGATCTGGCCAGGGAAAATTGATCCGGCGGCTCTGGCAAGCGTTCAAGGAGTCAACGCGGTGTGCCTTTGGGCCACAGGTGTGGACCTTCGGCCCTGGCGCAGTGCGCTTGCAGGGCGCGATGGCGTTATCGTGCCGCTATTGACCGACCCAGCGGATATCGCCCAGTTGGTTCTTGAGCGCCATGTTTGCGTGGATACCACTGCGTCCGGCGGCAATACGACACTTTTGGTGCAGACCGCTTGAGGATTCGGTATGGTTCGCTTGGCAAGTACGTGCCGATCGCGAGATCCGGGTAAAAGTTATCTTCCCCGCCGCGATACGGACGCATTATCTTATTAACGTAAGAAAGGAAAATGGGGGTGGGGCCACCCTGCGGTGACCCGCCCGTTTTTCCATCAAGGTACCGCTGAATTATCATCTTCGCGGATGATTACCTCTACGATCCGTCTGACCGCCTTAGAAACGATCTTGAGCCCGCTTCCATTGCGTAGCGATTCGAACACCAGTGCGAGCAAAAGATCGCAATGGCATTGCCTTGAAAGCAAGCTTATCCCACGCAGTTTCACTTCCCCGGCTCTCAAGCATCTGTTGGGCGACTTTGTATCCCGCATATGACGCCCTGGCTACGCCTGACCCGCAATAGCCTATTGCGCTATAAATACCTCCCTGCTTGTTAATATGTGGAAACTTGTCCCGCGTATAACCAACATAGCCAGACCAGGCATGGGAAATTCCAACACCTGCTAACTCAGGAAATATCTCAAGCATATGGCGATATAGATGAAAAAAATTCCGTGGGCGTGTCGTATCTGCTCGTCCTGCAACTCGCCCCCCAATGAGAATCCGCAATCCGTCTGGGCTGGATTGGTAATAATGATGTACCCGCCGCGTATCGCCAAAGACTCGTTTCTTTGGCATAAGAGTCGTCATAAGGTCTGGCGATAGCTCCGTTGTTGCGATAATTGCGGAGGCAATGGGGACAACTCGACGATAGAAATAAGGGATTGAACGATCACTGTACCCGTTGGTTGCAATCAAAACCTTATCAGCAGATAACACGCCACGGGCCGATGTTATCTGTAATTTTTGACCTTTGTCTTGAACATTCTTTACCCTGGCATGTGAGAAGACATGAACACCTGCGCTCTCCGCCCGATCAAGAAGGCCCGAGTGGTAAAGAGCAGGATGCAAAGATGCATCCCCGGGAAGTACTGCACCACCGTAATACAGGCCGGTGCCGATCTCTGAGCCTACTTCAGCCCGGGGTACCATATATGACTCGACACCGGCAAAAGTGTGAAGGTCGTCCATGTCCCGTGCGAGATTATCGTAATGCCTGGGGCGGGATGCACCACGAAATCGACCAGCCTCTCGGTAATGACACTGAATATCTTCGGCGCCAATCATGGCTTTGATGTATGAAAGTGCCGATATGCCTTCTTGCAGCAGGGCCTGAGCTTGGTCCTTGCCATACAACTCGATGAGTTGAGCGACTGTAAACTGTTGATTGCCACTGCCCACTAGACCGCCGTTGCGGCTGCTGGCGCCATAGCCAACTGTGTTCGCCTCCAAAACAACTACATCACGACCAGCTCGGGCCAGTTGAAGTGCGGCGACTAGGCCGGTAAAACCGGAACCCACAATGGCAATTTCTGCGCGCTCGGGTAAATTCTCCTTGGTTCGGGTTGCACGTGGTGCCCACTCCCACCACCACGGGGTGAATCGGGTATCACGAAACGGATCGATGTTCATTATTGACCTCTTAGCCGCACAGAATCAGTTCAGGGGTAACCATCAAAAATAATGGCCTCGCACGTAGCCTTGGGGATAAGTCTGCGCCACCCACGTCTGGATTTTGGGATGCGAATCAACCGCACGGCAGACTCTGGAGATTCTCGGAAATGCTCTGATGAGATCTGTCGGAATCCCATCCAGGATTCCGCTCGATAACCAACCCAAAAGCCGCCAGATTGCGATATCAGCAAGGCCTAAATCAGACCCCAAAACCCAGTCGCCCTCATCACCGACACTCTTATCCAACATCTTCAGTTTTCTCGCCAATTCTCCTTTTCGAATTGGTGAACAACAACGTTTAACGCTTCTACACAGGTGCGCCCGAAACGCAGGCAGCCCTCTTGAAGCATAGTATCCTCGCTCATATGAGCCGGCTTTGCGAAAGGGAGTTCCGTAATCAAGGCCGGACAGTTAAAGGTGGACGCCACCCAATTTGATGCAAAACTTAAGTTGTCAGTTCTCGAAGTTTTTTGAGTCACCACTTCTCCATATTCTTTAGGAGCAGGACGGATTTCCGGATTGCGTTCTGCCAATTCTTCCTCTAATTGGTGCTGGATCTGCTTAGCCGTCGTTGACTGATTAACATCGGGATGGCCGATCCAGATGAATGGACGTTCCTCGTCACCATGCATATCCAGAAACAAATCCACACCAATCTCTTTCATTGCCTTTTGAATAGCGACAATCTCTGGGATTTTATCGTTGGGTTCGGCCCAGGACCGATTAGGGTCTACCCCGACTGCATTGGCTCGGAGGTTACCGAGTGCGCTGCCATCTGGATTGATGTTCGGGACCACATACACCTTTGCTTTACTCAACAACGCATGTGATGCGCTATCCAATGGATCAAGCAAGCGCTTGATTAAGCCTTCGGTAGCCCATTCAGCCATCGACTCACCAGCATGTTGTCGAGACTGCACCCAAATTTTTCTGACCGGGTGGACCGCATCCCCAATCTCGACCATATCCAGTTGCTTCCCTAGGTATGATCTGCCAATGCTATGCCGCGTAACGAGTAGAGAACTTTCACACTCTTGGAGCAAGGCTTCCCGTTGCGCCGTTAGATAAGGTACAAAAAATGCATACGACGTAGTTGATTCCACTGCAGTATGTTTGATGGTCAGGGTCGACCCATCGTATTCGGTAGGGACACGAAACCAATTTTTCTCATCATAAGACGCCACCACCTGGTAGTACTGCCATGCCTTTTCGTAACGGGCTTCACCAGCATTGGCGAACTTGAATGTTCTGGCGATATCTGGCGCACCGGTTACTCGGAAGTAGAACCACTGAAAATAATCCGTTTCAGTGTCGGGGCGGATAGAAAGAATGGCGCCTGTATCAGTAAGCTCTTGGACAATAATACTGCCGCACTCAAAATCAGCATCAATTCTCATCGGTCACCTCATAATTGATAATCTTTACCTAAGAATAACACTCTTCATAATGATATGTTATATGTTCAGTGCGAATACGTCCTTCTTATCATAAGCAAATTTGACACTAATTTCTCTCATCATAAGAAAAATTGGCTCTAACTTCTCTCATTTTTCTTTTATCATCTAGGCTCTTCTGTTACTGAGTGAATTTTCTCGAAGCCATGATGTTTACCAATCTCTGGTTCAAGCAAGATGAGATAGGTCTATCTGCAGTTCCGATGAAAAGTTGTTCATGTTTCACAAATTTTTTTAAGGAAAAATAAGGAGGACTTAAATGAGGACAGTAATACGACTATTAAATGGTATGGGGTTATTCGCTCTGATTTTGGGAGTGACGATCGTACCTGCTGCAGTGCAGGCCGACTCGAAGAGTTTTGCAGCTGCTAACTGCGATTACGGCGGCAACTTCAAATCAATCGAGGCAACTGATTCACACACAGTAGTTGTTTCTCTGTGTAACGTTGACATCTCGTTTATATACAACATGGCCAGTGCTGGACTCGCAATATCTCCGAGCGAATACTTGGAATCGACCGGTGGTCAAGGTCAGCTATTGGATGCTCCAATCGGAACCGGCCCGCTAAAGCTGAAGCGCTGGGATAAGGGTAATGAAATTGTATTCAGCCGCTTTGACGATTACTGGGGAAAACCCTCTGTCGAAGAAACTGTTATTTTGCGTTGGAGTTCTGAGTCTGCAGCTCGGGCCACTGAGTTGCGCGCCCAGACAATAGACGGGATGAAGTTCGCCACTCCAGATGATATTCCCGTGTTTGATGCAGACTCAAATTTTACTGTTATGAACCTTCCTTCCTTGACTGGTGTTTATCTTGGGATCAGTAACTACTTTGCTCCCCTAAACGATATCCGTGTCCGACAGGCAATTGCTATGTCGATCGACCGTAAGCGTATCGTGGATAACTTCTTCCCCACAGGATCGCAATTGTCAACTGATTTTGCGCCGCCAGCTGTATTTGGCCATATAGATGGCATTGGGGGGGCACCTGGGTATGATCCAGATAAGGCTCGTGCTTTGTTAAAAGAAGCAGCTGCCGATTTAGGATTTGATTTGCCACTTAAGACCATCACCGACACCCGATCCGGCAAAACAAAGCCATTCGCTCTAACCTTCCGCGATGTCGTGCGCAGTTACCTGCCTACGCCGGGAATTATTGCGAACGATATACAAGGACAACTAGCCAAAACTGGTTTTGGTGCAGAAGTTAATGTCGTCGAATCTGGCACTTTCTTACAATCGGGCCGTGCCGGTAACGAGGCTTTGTTTATGTTGGGCTGGGGTGCTGACTATCCTGATGCCTACAACTTCCTGTCATGTTGTCTGCTAGAAAATATGACTCGATTTGGCGACCCTTACCCCGCCGTCTACGAACCGCTGGTTCGTGCCGGACAAACAGTCGATCCAGAAAAACGAATCGCATACTTTACCGAGGTCGCTGAGGCCATTCATGACAATATACCTTGGGTAACGTTTGGCCATGGTGCTGCTTCGGACGTGTGGCAGGGACGTATGAAAAACTTGCATCCAGGTGTGCTAGACGGTACAGAGGAGCTCTCACGCATAGAAGACCCGGATGATGACAACATTATTTTCATGCAAAGCGCCGAGCCAATCTCGCTTTATTGTAATGACACTTTCGACGGCGAATCCTTCCGCGCTTGTCATCAGACTAACGAATCACTACTCGACTTCGCTGTGGGTTCGACTGATGTCGAAGCCGGTCTAGCAGAAAGCTGGGAGGTCTCTGAGGACGGTACTGTCTGGACATTCAACTTACGAAAAGGAGTGAAATTCCATGATGGGTCGGATTTTGATGCCACCGATGTGATCACCACATGGCAAACAAGTGGTGACTGTGCTAGCCCGATGCATACTGGTACCGGAGGAGGATTCGCATTATGGCTCCAATACTTTGGCCAGTTCGTCAATGCAGATAAATGTAGTTAATAAAAACAAATCTCATTTCAAATAATCCTAATGCCGGGTGAATTAAGCCCGGCATTAGTTTTTTTTTGGGCATTCAGATATTCTTCCAGCACCTGCCCCAACAGATGGCCGCATAACCATCATGCAGGGTTCCTCTAATAAATTCGGTTCAGCTGTTCAAAAAGATGGAACCACCTCAATACCTAATAAGGGGGGATAATATCTTATGCAATTGTGCTTAGATGTGCCGCAATTAAACTGGAGATACTAAAGCATATGGCTCGATTCATTTTTCGACGGATACTTTCCTCAATTCCAGTTCTAATAGGTATTCTAATCGTTACGTTCGCGTTGATACATGCACTCCCCGGAGACCCATGCATAGCAGTACTTGGAGAACGTGCCACTGAAGAAATTTGTGAAGCCTATATGAGGCATAACGGTCTAGACAAACCGCTTCCAGTACAATTTGGCATCTATATGACGAACATCTTCCAGGGCGACCTGGGAGATTCCCTCCGTTTTCGTCGCCCAGTAGCTGAAATACTGATCGAAAGGTTACCCGTAACAATAGAGCTAGGACTTGCCGCTTTGATGTTTGCCATTTTTGTTGGTATTCCTCTTGGCATTATTAGTGCCTATCGCCATAAGTCGAAATTCGATCTAGGCACGATGATTATCGCCAACATTGGTGTATCTATGCCGGTTTTCTGGTTGGGGTTGATGTTGTCGTATCTGTTTGGAGTGTTGCTAATGGATACGCCATTGACCTTACCACCATCTGGTCGATTGACCCCTGGTACATATCCAGAGCCATTCTACTTAGTGTGGGGATGGGTAATTGAGGGAGAAAAACCTGCGGGCATATTGGTTTTCATTTCACGACTTAACATCTTAAATTGTATTCTGACGTTTAACGGTGGCGTTCTAGTTGATGCGATACGTCATCTTATCCTACCCGCGATCACTGTTGGTACGATACCCTTGGCGATTATTGCTCGCATGACACGTTCAAGTCTATTGGAAGTACTGGGCGAGGACTATGTACGAACTGCTCGCGCCAAGGGAGTGAGAGAATTCGTCGTGGTCATTAAACATGCGGGTAAGAACTCTCTTCTACCTGTAGTGACCGTTATTGGGCTTAATTTCGGGCTTATCATTAGCGGCGCAGTTCTCACCGAAACGATCTTTGGCCTCACCGGGGTCGGACGTACCCTTGTAGAGAGTATTACTTCGCGCGATTACACCTTGGTTCAAGGGTTCACGGTTATCATTGCTATGGGCTTCGTCCTAATCAACATGATTGTGGATATTCTTTATGGCATTTTAGACCCGCGGATTCGATTGAGTTAATCGGAACAAATTTAGGAGTATCAGAATTTAATGCTAGCACTAAGTCCATTACAGTCAGAAGATCAAATTCAACTACAAGACAACCGATCTTCAAGTTTGTGGGTACAGGCCACCAAGAATATCTTGCGGTATCCGTCGGCTGTAATCGGCCTGATTATTATCACCGTGCTACTCCTGATCGCTGTCGCCGCACCGCTTCTTGCTACCCATGACCCTATACTTTCCATGATTGGACTGCCTGGCGAAACTGGCCGTTTACCAGGGAAAGTTCCCTGCCTTCCGCTTTTCGGCTGTGAGGAGGCGATACATCTCATGGGGCTTGACTTAAATGGAAGGGATCTTTTTAGTCGGGTAATTTATGGGACCCGCTCATCCCTGTTCGTTGGGTTCGTGAGTATTAGTCTTGCTATCGTAGCCGGCACGATTTTGGGAGTTACGGCGGGTTATGTTGGTGGAAAGGTAGACAACATCATAATGCGAATCATGGATGTTGTTCTGGCTTTTCCGGCACTGTTGTTGGCGATCTCAATCGTAACGATTTTAGGTCCTGGATTGTTGAACGCTCTAATAGGCATCTCTATCACCTTTATCCCCCAATATGCGCGCTTATCTCGGGCAAGCGTGCTCTCAATCAAGGAGCGTGAATTCATCGTAGCGCAGCATGCTCTAGGTGCCAGACCGATGCGAATCGTTTTTAATCATGTTTTGCCAAACTCGATCACACCGATTATCGTTCAGGGAACACTGGGTATTGGCACAGCGATACTAGACGCAGCGGCACTTTCGTTTCTTGGTCTGGGTGCCCAGCCGCCAATGCCAGAATGGGGGCAAATTTTGAGTGAATCGCGTAATTACGTTTTCACCTCACCTCACCTGGTATTCTTTCCTGGCATCGCCATTATGATAACGGTATTGGGATTTAATCTCTTTGGGGATGGAATGCGTGATGCTCTTGATCCTCGTTTGAATCGGAACTGACGTAGCTAGCTTTATTCTCTTTTTCTGTCTTCATAGAGTGGATCGATTGATTATTGCCCTTAAGGAGTAAAGAATTTTGTTGGAGGTAAAAGAATTAAAGACGATTTTTTCTACGCGAGATGGTGACATCAATGCGGTAAATGGGGTTTCGTTTTTTTTGCAGCCGGGAGAAGCCCTGGGTATTGTTGGCGAGAGCGGATCCGGGAAAAGTGTGAGCATGCTTTCCATCATGGGTCTGATACCGGATCCCCCGGGCAAGATTGTTGGCGGAGAAGTACTGTTTCAGGGTCGTGACATTCTCAAAATGAGCCCCCATGATCTTCGGGAAATGCGAGGCAATCGAATTGCAATGGTTTTTCAAGAACCATTAACTTCCCTCAATCCCGTACTGACCATTGGGAATCAGATTAGTGAGTCAGTGCTAATTCATACAGGAAGAGATAAGAGGCAGGCCATTAACCGTACTGTTGAGTTGCTCAATATGGTGGGAATACCCGATGCCGAAAATCGATTGAACGATTATCCTCACCAGTTTTCCGGTGGCATGTGCCAACGTGTCATGATCGCTATGGCCCTTTCTTGTGATCCTCAACTCCTTATTGCCGATGAGCCTACAACCGCGCTGGATGTAACCATACAAGCTCAAATTGTTGACTTGGTCACGCGACTGCGAAAAGAGCTTGGTATGGCGGTGATCTGGATAACCCACGACTTAGGGGTAGTGGCAAGCTGTGTAGATAAAGTTATAGTAATGTATGCTGGACAAATAGTTGAATCTGCTCCTTTAAAGGAGTTTTACGCCAATCCAAGTCACCCTTATAGCATTGGCCTACTTAGATCGTTGCCACGTTTGGATTCCAAGATTCATCAGAAACTCATCTCAATTGAGGGAGCACCTCCAAACCTAATTGATTTACCTGATTGCTGTCCATTTGTCCCCAGATGTAAAAACGCTGTTGAGAAGTGTAAGGATAATAATCCGCCACTAAGGAAAATAAATTCGAGCCACAAAATCTCCTGCTGGGTAGATATACCTCAAAGTGAAAAAACATGAAGGCTGATAACGAAGTCTTACTTCAGGTAGTAAATCTAGAGAAACATTTTCCCATCACCTCTGGGTTTGTCTTTGAGAATCAAGTTGGAGCCGTGAAGGCTGTAGACGGTATTTCGTTTGAGGTATTAAAGGGGGAAACTCTAGGTTTAGTAGGGGAGAGTGGCTGTGGTAAATCGACATTAGGGCGTACTATTTTGCAGCTTCACCGCCCGACTTCCGGCGAGGTGTTTTTCGAAGGTAAGAATCTAGTAGAACTAAAAGGAAAAGCGCTTCGCAAAGTACGGCGTCGTGCTCAGATGATCTTTCAGGATCCATATTCTTCTCTTAATCCACGTACTACAGTATATGAGATAATTAGTGAACCTTTACAAATACATAATATTGCCACAGGAAAAGAGTGTGTAGAACGGGTTCAAGAACTACTCGACAAAGTGGGCTTAAACCATAGATTTGTTAATCGCTATCCTCATGAATTCTCAGGAGGTCAACGTCAGCGTATCGCTATAGCAAGAGCTTTGGCCCTAAATCCAGAGTTCATTGTCTGTGACGAACCTATTTCAGCCTTAGATGTATCAATACAAGCACAGATAGTTAATTTACTAGAGGAACTGCAGGATGAATTCAAACTAACCTTCCTTTTTATTGCCCATGATTTGAGTATGGTTCGCCATATCTCAAGCCGTGTAGCAGTGATGTACCTTGGTAAGATGGTAGAACTCACAGACCGAGACCAGCTCTACACTGATCCACAACACCCATACACCAAAGCACTACTTTCCGCAGTGCCCATTCACGATCCATTAGTCGAGGAAAAGCGAAGACGAATTATTTTAGAAGGCGATGTGCCTAGCCCAGCAAATCCACCTAAGGGATGCAACTTCAATACGCGTTGTCCTTTGGCAGAGAGAAAGTGCTTTGAGGACGAACCTTTTTTCCGGCAGGTTTCACCAGATATTTGGTGTGCCTGTCATCTGGTATGAGATACTGTCAAATCTGGTGTATGGCCGGTTGATGTCAGCGGCTTTTCTGTTGAGTACCTATTGTCTGCGCTCACAGAAGACATCAGGTGTATTGGAAGAATAAACGTCCTATTTGCCCTCAGGTCCAGCAGTAGCTTACCGTCAACCGTCCACTACTTGTCTGTCTGATAGCCCTGTGAATGCCGCGTGTATCGCCTCACAATCTAGCCGTTTTTCTATTAACGGTCCCATCCTAAAACTCCAGCCAGCCGTATCCCAGTAGCGCTGACGTCAGGCAGTTTACTAAGTCAGTCCGAATGACCAATCGATTCATGACCCCTGTCCAGGAGCCCTGGACTATCAGGCAAAATCAGCCGTACACGCCGTAACAATTCGCGTTACCGTGTCATTCACAACGGTCTAGGAGCACGGCAAATGTTTCACTAGACATTTCCCTAAGGCCATTCTCCACCTCGTGAATCAAATCAATAATCAATCTGATCAATGGCACATCGAAATCATCCTCATTGGCCAATTTTAGGAGGATACCCAATTGCTCGGTCACCTCAGTTTTCCTTTTTCGAACTGCCAGGTCTCTCCAGATTCCAGAATGAGTTTTTGCTGACATTCGGTTAAATTCTGCCATCTCTTTAACACTTGCCTCGGCCTGAAGGTCAGTGGCTCCCGGTAGATACGCCATTGGATCAAATCCGTTAAATCCCAATGGCTGTATCCCTTTTTTTGTGGCAAGTCCCATCACTTCACGCCCGATAGCAATCCAAAGTTTAGTGCGGTCCCGATCCGCAAAGTTATCTGCCATGGAGTCATTGTTAAGGGCTGTAGCAAACAACATGGCGCCGTAGGCCAACTTACCCCACAGATACCCCCAAATATTGTCTGTCAGCACAGCGTCCGGTTCGAAAATCTGTAACAACTTATGCATTTCTTTTGTACGACTCAAAATTGTGCCGTCGATTTCACCTACTACGACGGCACCCCGATTACCGAACAAAACCTGCCCAGGTCCATGCCAATCCGCACCGAAATTGACAAAGGCCCCAACAGTGGCACTTTTCCCCACCACTTCGGAAATGCTTAGCTCATTTAGTCCGTTTTGCGCTGAGACTACAAATCCCTCTGCAGACAAATGTGGTCGAATCGTTTCGATAGCAGTCCTGGTATGCTGCGCCTTGACAGCGAGTACCACTCGATCAAAACGGCCCTCAACTTCATCCGGCGTTATCGCTGGAATGCGGATCACGAATTCGTCAAGCGGGCCGGAAATCTCCATTCCGCGAGTCCGGCATGCCGTAACGTGATCACGTTCAAGATCTACCAAAAGAACATCGATACCGGCTCGTGCCCAATAGGCTGCTAGTGTCCCGCCTACCGCTCCACCGCCCCACACCAATATCGGTTCAGTCACTGTTGGCACTCCACTCTTTTAAATATTTTTCCGGTCACCTTATGGATCAAACAACATAGCCGTAGAGTCCTACGCCGTCATCTACAATTGGGATATTGCCGCCACGGCCTGCGCCCAAGTTTATCTGAACCATCTCCCCCAGTGAACCTTCTGGCACCACAGAACATTGTTCAAAGACGGGAGTCGTGAGAAAGTAACCTGACCGGTATTTTCCAGTCCAGGAGGTGAGGGAGAATATCAACCTTTACGGACAGGAGTAGGACATGCTGGGAGTTATTTGAAGAACATTTTACCGAAGTCGGTAATCCGATTCAGGTCATAGGTACTCACATCAATGACTTATACCAAGAAAATTATAGAGATGATCCTGATATTTGTTTCTACGAAACGGATGGAATGCTGGCGAATTCGATCAGTTCTGCCAGAATAGTTTCCTGCTTTGCTTTGAGATAGTCGAGGAGAGTTCCGGCCTTCACTTCCCTCCATCTATTGAAATAACTTGCCCGGTAATCCACCCAGCGTATGTCGAGGCTAAGAACAGTACTCCATGAGCAACATCCTCCGACGATCCCAGCCTCCTCAATGCGATACTATTCACCAATGCCCGTTGTCCTTCTTCCCCGTAAGACTCCCACTGGCGTTCAGTGGTTGGATTGGATCGGACGAAGCCAGGAGCGATATTGTTAACGGTGATCTCCCAGGGACCCAGCTCATGGGCCAGTTGGCGGGTCAATCCAATTTGTGCCGCTTTAGCAGAGGCATAGGCCTGGATACCCGTCAGACTAATGCCTAAACCGGCACCACTGGAAATATTGATGATCCGTCCAAACCGCGCCTTTTTCATACCCGGAGCTACAGCCTGACTGAAGTAGAATGCTCCACGAGTGTTGACATTGTAAATGCTATCCCAATCTTGAGTACTGATCTCTTCAAGGTGGCGACCTACCTGCCCCAAGACACCGCCAGCGTTATTGACCAGGATTTCGACTTTTCCCCTAGCCTGCGTTGCTTCGGTTACAAATGCGAACACCGCATCCCTGTCGGTTACATCTACCGAACGTATTTCAAATTTGCCAGCTACATTCTGGCAGAGCCGCCGTGTTTCAGCTAATTCATTGGCTAATACATCGCAAGCCCACACCTGAGCACCGCGTTCAACGAATGCCAGACTGATCGCGCGCCCAATTCCGTGTGCAGCCCCAGTGACGATAACTGTTTTATTCGAAAATTCGATGTTCATTCTACGCTCTCTTTACCCGCATCCAGCGACGCTAACCCTTGAGATCGCCTACCTTCTTCAAGATCACGGATGAGTTCGACCAGGCGTCTGGTAACCGACATGGCAATCCCCAATTGTTTCCTTTAAACATTATTTGTTCGTATTCCCCTATTTTGGTGCGGCGCTTGCGCGCGGCTAGGTCCCACCAGATGCCGCTCTATGTTCTTCCAGAACGATGGTTGAAGGTGACCAACTCATCCGATGATTTGTTCGCATCGGTATCATTGCCACCCGTCAAGAATACAACCGGTTCAAAACCGTTAAATGGTTGTAAGACGATATCCTGTGACTGGCGACACATAGCACCCCTCGTGCCAGGGCGATGTAAACGCTGCGATAGTTGAGATCAGCCATAGAATCGGTGATAGATTAATTTGTGAGTACCGTCGCAAAGAGCATTGCGCCATGCCCACCAAAGTGAATCAACCCTGGCTCCATGTAATGAGTACCGATGTTCACAAATGCGCTCGGTGCACCCCCCCATCGCACCTGCGACCCACATAAGAAATTGCACCGTCTATTCTCGCCATGATTCAAGTAAGGCCCGTGTTTCCTCAACTGCGACGTCCCAAACGGCTAACATGTCTTCATCAGACCGCTGGTACACACCGCCCATATTGCCATCACCGCTATAGGCACGTTTTTCCTCCGGATTGAGCATCGTGAAGTAGGAAAAATCGGCCATTGGCTTCTTTTTATCGGGCACATCGAGCCCTTCCAGGCGGGTCCAAGGGAAATTTTCCATCCAGGAAGCGTGCGAGCCATCCGGGTCAATTTCCGTTACTTTCGCCCAGGTCTTAGGAGCATTCCACCAGTTATGGAATTTCACCTTAACTTCTGGGTAAACCATGGTCATCTCATTCACGACCCCTGCCGCTGGCATATTGCCCCCATGCCCATTCACAACTAAGATTCGTTTGAACCCGCTATTGGCGAAGCTATTCAGAAGATCGCGGACGAGTTGGACATAAGTCTCAATACGTAGAGTCACTGAGCCGGGGAAGGCGGTCCAATGCGGGGCAAGACCATAATACAGTACCGGGAACACAGGAATACCCAAAGGTTCTGCCGCATCAACGGCTATTTTCTGGGACAAGATACTATCTACAGCCAGACTGAGGTAAGCATGCTGCTCGACACTCCCTAAGGGCAAGACACACCGGTCATCGTGCTCTAGGTAGGCCTCGACTTGCATCCAATTCATATCAGTAATTTGCATAAGGCTCCTTTTACCTCCAACAAAATTCTTTACTCCTTAAGGGCAACAATCAATCGATCCACTCTATGAAGACAGAAAAAGAGAATAAAGCTAGCTACTTTTCTGTAGGAAATAAATCTATCACTATCGGTTTGAAATTGCTGTATTAAATTTGGAATTGGGTGTTATTAGATTGAACTCCGAAGTGCAATTCTCACTAAGTGGTCGGAAAAGGCAAGGCGCGGTAGCGTCTATGCTTTTTTCATTCCGCCAAGAAAGAGGAGCACTGATGAGCAGCTACACACACCTCACCATGAAGAACGTTACCAGATTTATGCCTTGAAAAAAGCCGGCCTCACTACGGCAGCCGCAGGCGCTACTTTGGCGGCCCCAGCGATTATCGCCGCAGAGCCGATCAAGTGGCGGTTTCAGACCTACGCTGGGTCAGCTCTGGGACAGCACGTTACTAAGCCGGCGATTGATGCGATAAATAATACTTCCAATGGTGAGTTGCAGGTTGAACTCTATTACGCCGACCAGCTGGTGCCGACAGGTGAACTATTTCGCGCCCTGCAAAAAGGAGGGGAACCATGACTATAGGTGTGGGAGGTTCAACGGCGGATCAGGAAATGGCCGAATTGTCCCGGCAGACGGGTTTCATTCCGATTTCGCCGGATGAGCGCCAGGGTCGAATTGCCAATGCGCAACGGCTGATGGTGGAGCAGGGCATCGATGCCCTCTATCTGGACGCTTCGACGAGTCTTTTCTACTTTACTGGTCTTCGCCTGTGGGCTACCGAGCGGCTGCACGGTGCCGTGATCCCAGCTCGGGGAGAGCTTATCTACATTACACCCGGGTTCGAAGAAGAAAAGACCCGAGCCATGCTGCTTTTTGGAGATCAAATTCGCACCTGGGAAGAACACGAAGACCCCACCGTGTTGGTTGCGCAATGTATTGCTGGCGCGACTGACGCGCAGCCTCGTGTAGCGGTGGACCCGGCCACGCCATTTTTTGTCTTTGACGGGTTGCGCCGGGCTATGCCGCAGGCCGAGTTCCTTAACGGCACATGCATCACCGCCGGATGTCGGATGCAAAAGTCTGCCAACGAAATTGCGCTGATCCAGTTTGCGATGAACCTAACCCTTAAGGTACATCAAAGCGCTGCCCGCATTCTTGAGGCGGGAATGAGTACGGTGGATGTGCAGGCGTTCTTGACCGCGGCGCACCTTAAGCTCGGTACTGATGGGCCGCCGCCGTTTCGGATCGTGTTGTTTGGAGAGCCCACTGCTTACCCGCACGGTGTACCCTATCCGCAGGAATTAAAAGAAGGCGATATGGTGCTGATCGATACGGGAGCGACGGTCGACGGATATTTTTCTGACATTACCCGCACCTATGTTTTTGGAGAGCCTAGCAAACGACAGCGCGAGGTTTGGGACCTTGAAAAAGCAGCCCAGGCGGCGGCTTTTGCTGCAGCTAAGGTCGGCACGCCTGCCGAATCTGTCGACCGTGCCGCCCGTGATGTGATTGAGGCGGCAGGCTTTGGCCCGGGATACCAAGTGCCAGGGCTTGCCCATCGCACTGGGCATGGCATCGGTCTTGATATTCATGAGGAAACCTACATCGTCCCGGGCAATACCACGGCGCTTTTACCGGGGATGTGCTTTTCCAACGAACCGATGATCTGTATCTATGGAGAATTCGGCGTGCGCCTTGAAGACCATGTTTATATCACCGAGGACGGACCGCGCTGGTTTACACAACCTTCTCCCTCGATCGACCAGCCGTTTGCCTAGAGGATTATTGAAATTCCTTAGAGGGAAATAAAGATCCGGCCCATTTCCTAGGCCGGTTTTTCGATTAGTTCAAAAGTGATGCCGTCACTATCCCGCAGGTAAACGATCCTTGCGCCGGCATTGGGACCTTGATCCACGGTAATGATCTCGCCTTCGGCGGTAACGCCGTGAGCCGCAGCGGCCTCTATTAATTCATCGAGACCCGTTACATCATAGGCGACGTGACAAAAACCCGTGTCGCAGGCCCGGGGCCGCACGCGGGTGCGGTCATCCGGTCCGCTGTATTCGATAAGTTCGATACTGTGGCCCGGACCGCGCACATAGGCGATCATGACTTGCGCACCATCAATCCCTGTGACGCGTTCTATGACCTCGGGGGCGCGGGGCGCTTTGGAGGTCACTTCAAAGTCCAGCACGTCCCGGAAAAAGGCGATGCTCCGGTCAAGGTCTGAGACCGTGAAACTCGTGTGGTTGGTGGCGAGGACTTTTGCCATGGGAATCCAAATTAAAGGGGCTTGTCGAGTGTACCCTGCAGGGGCCAGCGTTGTTAAGACGCCTTTGCCTGTTCGCGCAGTTTGAATTTCTGGATCTTGCCGGTGGAGGTCTTGGGCAGTTCGCCAAAGATCACGGTTTTTGGCGCCTTGAAGTTTGCAAGATGCTCGCGGCAGTGATCGATGATGTCCTGTGCCGATGCGGTCGAGCCTTCCCTTAAGTGAACGAAAGCGCACGGGGTCTCGCCCCAGTGTTCGTCGGATTTTGCCACCACTGCGGCCTCGAGGATTTCGGGGTGGCGATACAGCACATCCTCAATCTCGATCGAGGAGATGTTCTCCCCGCCTGAGATGATGATGTCCTTGGAGCGATCCTTGAGTTGAATGTATTCATCCGGATGCATGACGCCAAGATCTCCCGAATGAAACCAGCCTCCGACAAAGGCTTCTTCTGTGGCTTTCGGGTTCTTGAGATAACCTTTCATGACGATGTTGCCCCGGAACATGGCCTCACCCATCTCAGCGCCATCATGGGCAACCGGCTCCATGTTGTTGGGGTCCAGAATCTGGAGATCTTCAAGCGCATGGTACGGCACGCCCTGACGCGCCTTGGTCGTTGCCTGCTCCTCTGCAGGCAAGTCGTTCCACTGCGGCTTCCAGGAACAGATCACCGCAGGACCGTAGGTTTCCGTGAGACCATAGACATGGGTCATGGCAAAGCCGCTTTTCTCCATCGCAGCGAGTACGCTCGGAGGCGGCGGCGCGGCAGCGGTCATAACTTTTACGGTATGGCTGAAGCCGCGCTTGGCGCCGTCTGATGCATTGATCAGGAGGTTGAGCACAATGGGTGCGCCACAAAAATGCGTGACGTCGTGATCGGCAATCGCATCGAAGATTGTGCTGGCGCTCACAGAGCGCAGGCATACGCTGGTGCCGGCGACTGCCGCGAGTGACCAGGGGAAGCACCAGCCGTTACAGTGAAACATGGGCAAGGTCCAGAGATACACCGGGTGGTGCGCCATATCCCATCCAATAATGTTACTCACCGCATTGAGATAAGCGCCGCGATGGTGGTAGACCACGCCCTTGGGATTGCCGGTGGTGCCGGAGGTGTAGTTCAGGGAAATCGCATCCCATTCGTTGTGGGGCAGGGTAATCCCAAATTCCGCATCACCCATCGCGATGAAGTCCTCGTAAGTGACTGCGCCAAGACGTTCACCGCCAGGTCCCTCGGGATCGTCAATATCAATAACGAGGATCTCCCGGTTAATCTGGCTCAGCGCTTCACGGATCACTGGCGAGAACTCGGTATCGGTAATCAGGGCTTTGGCTTCGCCGTGATCGAGGATGAAAGCGAGTGTTGCAGCATCGAGGCGAATGTTGAGCGCATTAAGTACAGCGCCCGCCATAGGAATTCCGTAGTGAGCTTCAAGGATTTCCGGGATATTGGGTGCCATCACGGCCACGGTGTCCCCTTTGCCGATACCTTGTGCGACAAGGGCGGCGGCGAGGCGCCTGCAACGCGCGGCCGTCTCGGCCCAGGTCCGGCGCATCGAGCCGTGAATGACTGCCAGTTGATCCGGGTAAACGCGCTCCACACGCCGCAAAAGACTTAACGGGCTTAAGGGCGCGTAATTTGCTGGGTTTTGGCCAAGGTCCCGGTCAAAGATATCGTTCATGGGTGATGGATAAGGTGCGCGCAAAGGGGGCGGATCATAACCCATGGCTTTGCCCCAACCGGGGATCCACTGACTTGCCTACCGTTGCCATCTCCATTAAAATGCTGCACTGCAACAATTCTTATCACCGCCCTCCCAATGCCTCTAGAAAATTCCTCACCCACCCCAGTTGATCCGGAAAAAATTGCCGAAACTATGACTGACGTGATCGCTCGTAGCCAGCGGATTGCGGCCGAATTCATGACCAATCAGTCGGGCCATCTCGCCGGCAGTTTTGATCCGGTACACCTCGGCGAACAGTTCCTTAAGAACATGACCCAGTTCAGTTTTGACCCACAGGCCCTAATGGAGGCGCAGGCCGAGTTCTGGCAGGGCTCGCTGGCTTTATGGCAACAGACAGCCCTGGGCACGCTGGGGGGGAGCGGGCAAAAGGTGATTGAGCCGGAGGCGGATGACCGACGCTTCAGGAGCGATGCCTGGGACGACGGGCATGTCTTTGACTTCATCAAACAGTCGTACCTGCTTGCCTCCCGCTATGTTATCGCCGCCAGTGAGTCAGTTTCGGGACTTGATGACAAAAAGCACGAGCAGATCAATTTCTACACCCGCCAGTTTGTCGATGCAATGGCGCCCACGAACTTCGCTCTGACCAATCCTGATGTTCTTAAAAGAACTATCGACTCCAAGGGCGAGAACCTTGTAAAGGGGTTTCAAAATATCCTGGATGACCTTGAGCGTAGCGAAGGGCAGCTGAAAACACGGATGGCGGATACAGAGGCCTTTGATCTTGGTCGTAATCTTGCGCTGACGCCCGGAAAGGTGGTCCTGCAGAACGATCTTATTCAGCTGATCCAGTACGAGCCAGCGACGGCAACCGTCAGCCGAACTCCGCTGCTGGTTATTCCACCCTGGATCAACAAGTACTACATCCTGGATCTTCGGCCGAAGAACTCCTACATCCGCTGGCTGGTGGAACAGGGTCATAGCGTCTTTGTGATCTCCTGGGTCAATCCCGGAGCCGAGCTTGCCGAAAAAGGTTTTGAGGACTATCTGCTAGAAGGCCCGTTGGCAGCACTTGATGCGATCCAGGCGATTACCGGGACGACACAGAGCAATGTGATCGGCTACTGCCTGGGCGGTACTCTGCTGGCAGCACTGCTTGCCTATCTCGAAGCGACGGATGCCGCTGATCGTGTCGCCAGCGCGACCTTCCTGACTTCGATGATCGACTTTGCCGATCCGGGAGACCTTGGCGTCTTTATCGACGACCAGCAGGTTGAAAGCCTTGAGCAGAAGATGAACCGAGACGGTTATCTCGATGGCGCTGACATGGCCACAACCTTCAACATGCTACGTTCAAATGACCTGATCTGGTCTTTTGTAATCAACAACTACCTTATGGGTGAGGAGCCACTGGCTTTTGATCTTCTGTACTGGAACTCGGATTCGACCCGAATGCCAGCCAGGATGCACAGTGAATACCTGCGCACGATGTATCTGGAGAACCGGTTTAAGGATTCTGGAGGAATGATTCTCGACGGCGTGCCGATCGATATCTCTACGGTCAAAACCCCATGCTATTTCCTCTCAGCATGCGAAGATCATATTGCCCCGTGGCGCTCAACCTTTTCCGGCGCTGGACTTTTCAAGGGACCAGTTCGTTTTGTGCTTTCAGGTTCCGGCCATATCGCCGGCGTGGTGAACCCGCCAGACGCCAAAAAATACGGTTATCGCACCAGCCGCAGCCGTCCCAGAGGCGACGCCGAGGCCTGGCTGCAAAGCGCGACCATTAAGGAAGGTTCCTGGTGGCCCAACTGGCAGCAGTGGGTGTCGAAGTTTACTGGTACCAAGGTTAAAGGGAGAAAGCCAGGCGCCAAGAAAGGGTTTCCCGTGCTCGAAGACGCGCCCGGTTCTTACGCCGGAAAGCGGCTGGATGAAGAAAACCCAAATTAAACGGCCTAACGGCGGCGCCAGAAACTGCGCGTTCCTTTGCGTCGCCATTTGGGGTCGTTAAAGGATTCTCCCTGCCAGTCTGAACCCGGCAGGCTGTCGATTACCTGATCGTTACTCCAATCCCAGGATTGGGAGAAAAGATCAGCTGCGCCGTAGTTATCCATTGCGACGACTTCGAGCAGATCTCCCGCCCGCGCAGACAGGATGTTCTGCAGTTCATCGCGGTCATACCCGTCGTCCGGGTCGACCGACAGCACCGAACATCCGCCGAGCCGGATTCGCCAACCAGGGCTACCGTGCTGCCGGGTTCGATATCGAAATCAACACCATGAAGGGCCTCAATCTCTCCGGTCGCCATCCGGAAAACGACGCGAAGATCGCGCACACTTAAAAGAGGCTCACTCATCGCTAAGCACCCACAGCCTGGCCGCCCGAGTGGCAGGGCAGCGCGACCGGAAGACCAGCCGAAAGAAAGGCCACCCGTGCCCGATCGGGATAGTCAGAGGTAACCCCGTTGACGCCAAGATTCAATGCCTCACCAAATTGTTCGTCCTCGTTCAGTGTCCAGGTATGCACAAAAAGTCCGAGCGTCTGCGCCTCAAGAACCCGCTCCTTTGAGGTATCTGCAAAAGCAGGGCCCCAGAAGCTTCCTCCTGCAGCCTTGATCGCTTCGGGCAGGCTTGACTCAAATCGGCAAGGGTCGAAACCTGCGAGCCATGGTGATTCCCCCTCGTCTGACACCGTCGCGTCGTCTTCGCGCTCGCTGGTTAGATAGCCGGTGCAGACGTCAGGGACTAGGCGCTGAATTTCCTGAAGCACCCGCCAATCAAATGCCTGTAGCCAGACCTCATCAAGCAGATCCCATTTTTCAAGTTCACCGACAACAATGCGGGCATAGTCGGCCGGATCAGGACTTTGATCAGGGTGACGCGGATCCGATTTCAGTTCGATGTTGAGCGTTGGCCGGTGAGGTGCAAGGTGTCGCCACCAGAGCATAAGGTCTGACAGCATAGGTATCTTCTCCCCCGCTATATTTTCCTGCAAAGGGAACCGTGATACCTGAGAGGAGCCGGGCCGGATCATCCCAACGTCATAGGTCTTCAGTTGGTCCTCGGTGAGTTCTCGAACCAGAGGTGTGACACCTTCGAGCCACTTACCGCTGCTGTCGCGGCACAGTTCTGTATTAAGGCGGGGGTCGTGATGGATCGCGATGCGCTCGTCCGCACTGATCAGGATGTCCAGCTCAATTCCATCAATACCGATTGCGCAGGCACAGGCAAACCCCGCCAGGGTGTTTTCTGGCGCAAGACCGCGGGCCCCGCGGTGACCGTGGATCACACAGGTAGACACTAGTTGGTTTCTGTAAATGACGGGCAATTTGCGTAAGATTAACTATAGCAGGGCGCTAACACGTCATACATCGCCGGATTTAATGAACTTTCCTCATGACCAAATCAAGTAACGACAGTTTCACGCAGGGAGAGCGCTGGCTTGAGCACCGTGGTTTTAATCTGAGAGCGGTGCTTGATGTGTGCGCCTTTCCCCGGGATCTTGCAGCCGCCTGGGACCAGACTCACATTCCCCGGATTCCCGGACAACGACTGGTGCTATTGGGGATGGGGGGTTCTGCATTGTGGGACTGGATGAGCACGCAGGGCCAGTCTGACGACGCTGATCCTTTTGATGCGGTTTCGCGCTGGGCGGCCCTGGAGGTTGCTGAGCGGTTCTGGGGAGATCCCATGCCGCGTCTGCTCTATCCGGGCGATGCACTGATTCCGCTGCAGCAACTCGGCCGTTGGGCGGGCTGGTCGGTGCCTTCCCCACTAGGCCTCGATGTCAGCCCGATCTTTGGGCCCTGGCTTGCTTTCCGCGCGGCTATGTTGACGGCGGCCGCTTTGCCTTTTTCAGAACGCGGACCTGCCGTGTCGCCCTGTGACACCTGTGAGGACCCACCCTGTATCCGGACCTGTCCGGCCGGGGCGGTGAGAGAAAAGGAGGTGTTTAGCCGGCAGCGGTGCCTGGAACAGCGTCTTGAAGACCAGGCGGGCTGCGGTATACAGTGCCACTCGCGCCTTGCATGCCCGGTAGGGACAAAGTGGCGCTATCCCCAAAGGCAGCTGCATTATCACGGGGAACGTTCACTGCGGAGCCTCCTTGCCTGGAAGGATGCATCTGGACGCTAATGGACAGTCAGTAACTCTCGGATTTGTGGTTGGGTTTAGATCTCATCCTCCGGTAAAATCCCCGGCCCGGCAGCGCCCGGCCAAGATTCCCCTTATTCCATTCAACGACAGGCATTAACTGAGAAAACTATGTTTAGCAGCAAAGATACGATTGCAGGTTTCGATCCCGAACTTTGGGAGGCGATCCAGAACGAAGGCCAGCGTCAGGAAGAACACATCGAACTGATTGCTTCAGAAAACTACACGAGTCCACGGGTGCTTGAGGCCCAAGGGACCAAGCTGACCAACAAGTATGCTGAGGGATATCCCGGCAAGCGTTACTACGGTGGCTGTGAGTTTGTCGATGTTGCCGAGCAGTTGGCGATTGATCGGGCCAAAGAACTCTTCGGCGCCGATTACGTTAACGTGCAGCCGCACTCGGGATCAGGCGCGAATGCCGCCGTCTATATGGCGCTGCTGAATCCAGGCGACACGGTGCTGGGTATGAGTCTTGCGCACGGTGGACACCTCACACACGGTGCGACGGTCAACTTCTCAGGGAAGCTCTACAACGCGGTGCAATACGGGTTGAATACCGATACGGGTGAGATTGACTACGACGAGGTAGAACGGCTCGCCAAAGAGCACCAGCCGAAGATGATCGTTGCCGGATTCTCGGCGTACAGTCTAACCCTCGACTGGCAGCGTTTTCGGGACATCGCCGACAGCATCGGCGCCTACCTGGTGGCGGATATGGCGCATGTAACCGGTCTCGTTGCGGTGGGCCTGTATCCCAGCCCGGTTGCAATCGCAGATGTAACAACCTGTACCACGCACAAGACCCTTCGCGGTGCCCGCGGCGGCATGATTATGGCCCGCGCAAATCCTGACATAGAGAAGAAACTGGCTTCACTGGTATTCCCGGGCACCCAGGGCGGCCCCTTGATGCACGCCATTGCCGGAAAGGCCGTTGCTTTTCTGGAAGCGCTGCAGCCGGAGTTCAAGGCTTACGGAGAACAGGTGATTGCCAACGCGCAGGCGATGGCTAAGGCCTTCATGGATCGTGGCTACAGCATTGTGTCCGGTGGCACGGTGAATCACCTGTTTTTGCTGGACCTGATTGACAAGGGTATTACCGGGAAGGATGCGGACGCAGCGCTGGGTCGGGCCAACATTACCGTCAATAAAAACTCTGTTCCCAATGATCCTCAGTCGCCGTTCGTCACCAGTGGTCTACGTATCGGGTCGCCAGCTGGGACGACCCGCGGCTTTAAGGAAGCTGAGATGGCGCAGATCGCAGAATGGATCTGCGACATTCTCGATAACATGGGAGATGAGACGGTTGTGGATGCCACCCGGGCAAAGGTCAAGGAGCTTTGCGACCGCTTCCCCGTGTATCGGGACGCCTAAGGAAGTTCAACGCTTGCCTTGGCGGCGGACCGCCGTCTTCATAAGGTCTTTGGGCTAAGACCATGAATTGGATCGGGAGCAGTGTGAGAAAAAACCGTTATTCCATTTTCAGTCTGGCACGTAACGCGGTCAGCTATCACCAGAACTGGTCCGAAGCCTGGCGTAGCCCAGACCCGGCGCCGGCCTATGATGTGATCGTGGTGGGGGGTGGAGGTCATGGACTTGCGACTGCCTATTACCTTGCGGCCGAGCATGATGTTGGGCGAATCGCAGTTCTGGAAAAAGGCTGGATCGGTGGTGGCAATACGGGGCGAAACACAACCATCGTCCGCTCCAACTATCTCTGGGACGAGGCGGCCCACCTCTATGAGAAATCCCTGCAATTGTGGGAGGGGCTGAGTCAGGAACTTAATTTCAACGTTATGTTCAGCCAACGGGGGGTAATGAACCTTGGCCATACCCTGCAGGACATGCGCGACATCTATCGACGGTCCAACGCCAACCGTCTGAATGGTATCGACAGCGAAATCCTGACACCTACCGAGATTAAGGCGAAGGTGCCGGCAATGAATGTGTCGGGTGAGGCCCGCTATCCGGTACTCGGTGCATCTTTCCAGCCGCGCGGAGGTGTTGCACGACATGATGCCGTGGCGTGGGGATTCGCCCGCGCGGCCGATGCCCGCGGCGTGGATATTATTCAAAACTGCGAGGTCACGGGCATTCGCCGGGAGAACGGCGCGGTCTGCGGAGTCGAGACCACTCGGGGATTTATCGGCGCCGGCAAAGTCGCGGTGGTGGTCGCAGGCCACGCCAGCGTCCTCGCCGATATGGCCGAACTGCGTTTTCCTGTAGAGAGCCATCCGTTGCAGGCCCTCGTCTCGGAGCCGCTGAAGCCTGTGCTCGATACGGTGATCATGTCCAACGCAGTGCACGGTTACGTCAGTCAATCAGACAAAGGTGAACTCGTGATCGGGGCTGGGGTTGATGCTTACACCGGCTACGGCCAGCGTGGCAGTTTTTCAATTATCGAGGGTAATGTCGCGGCTATTGTCGAACTCTTTCCCATCTTCAGTCGGGTGCGAATGCTGCGCCAGTGGGGTGGGATCGTTGATGTCTGTCCGGATGCCTGTCCGATCATTTCAAAGACCCCTGTGCAGGGGCTCTATTTCAACTGTGGCTGGGGGACCGGAGGCTTTAAGGCAACGCCCGGATCAGGCTGGGTCTTTGCGCATACCGTAGCCCGTGACGAAGCTCACCCACTGAATGCAGCATTTGATCTAGAGCGCTTCAAGACAGGCGCGCTGATTGATGAACATGGTGCCGCCGGAGTCGCGCACTAGCGCGTCAGCGAAGAGAAGCCCCGATGCTAAGAATTGAATGCCCATGGTGCGGAGAGCGCGACCAGGAAGAGTTTCAATATGGAGGCGAGGCCCACATTGTTCGCCCCGAAAATCCGGACACGCTGACTGACGAGCAATGGGCTGACTATCTCTTCAATCGCGCGAATACCAAAGGAATCCACGCGGAGCAATGGTGCCATACCGCTGGTTGCCGCAGGTGGTTTAATGTTCTACGCGACACGGTCAGTTACGCGATCCTCACGGTCTATCGGCCGGGAGAGCGACCGCCCGGTAGTATCGAATGACCACGGCGAGACGTCTTGAGAGTGGCGGTCTGATTGACCGCTCACGGCGGATCCGGTTCAGGTTCAACGGTAAGGATTATTCGGGTCATCCGGGTGATAGTTTGGCGGCTGCGTTGCTTGCCCAGGGAGTCCGATGCTTCGGTCGAAGCTTCAAATACCATCGACCCCGTGGCGTAATCGGAGCAGGCGCTGAGGAACCCAACGCGTTGGTGCAGGTAGGTGAGGGCGCCTTGAGCACGCCGAACTTGAGAGCAACACAGGTGGAGTTGTATGAGGGCTTGACGGCCCGGACCGTGAATGGCTGGCCGAGTCTCGCTTTTGATGTTGGAGCTATCAATAACCGGCTATCGCGGTTGTTGCCAGCAGGCTTTTACTACAAGACATTCATGTGGCCGCGTTCGGCGTGGATGCGGTACGAACATCACATTCGGCATGCCGCAGGCCTTGGCCATGCGCCGTCGGTGCCGGATACCGATCACTACGATAAACGTCATGCGCATTGCGATGTCTTTATCGCCGGCGGCGGTCCCGCTGGTCTCATTGCAGCACTTGGGGCGGCACGAGCGGGGTCCCGGGTGCTGCTGGTAGATGAACAGGCGCAGCTTGGCGGTGCCCTGCTTTTTTCTCCGGTGGTGATCGGAGGCCGGACCGGGCTTGACTGGGTTTCAGAACTCGAGGCAGAACTCAGATCTTTTCCGGAGGTCACCATCCTCAGCCGATCAACCGTGACCGGTTACTACGACCATAATTTTCTGGTGGTCAACGAGCGTCGGACCGACCATATCGACCCGAGTCAGGCGTCCTCTAAAACGACGCGGGAACGACTGTGGCGGATTCGCGCCAAGCAGGTCGTGATCGCGACAGGGGCGATAGAACGCCCCCTTGTCTTTGATGGAAACGATACACCTGGTGTCATGCTTGCGTCAGCGGTAAGC
>JBMUHF010000251.1:0-4013 GCA_050302555.1 Arenicellales bacterium
CCAGGTGCAGGAAATGCTCCGCATCGAACGCATCTTTGAAGCCGATCAGATTCAGGAAGAACTGGACGCCTACAATCCGCTCATTCCAGACGGCGCCAACCTCAAGGCAACATTTATGTTGGAGTATCCCGAGGTAGAGGAACGTCGTGAAGCCTTAGTGCGCCTGCTCGGGATTGAAAAGGCGGTATGGCTTCAAGTTAACGGAAACGAGCGCATCCGGCCGATTACAAACGAGGATCTCGAGCGGGAGACCAGTGACAAGACCTCCGCGGTGCACTTTTTGCGTTTTGAGCTAACCCCGCAGGATATTTCCGACTTCAAAGGTAGTGCGACGGTTCGGTTCGGCATCGACCATGGAGAATACTCTCATCAGGTCGAGATTGTTCCACAGATTCAACAGGCCCTCGCTGCGGACCTGCAGGCCTAAACTTCCGCAGCCCTGTGGTTTTCAGGATCATTTACCGATACTGGGTAAATTCAGCCTATTCTCCCGAGCGCAGTCAATCGCCTCTTCGTATCCCGCGTCTGCGTGGCGCATCACACCGGTGGCCGGGTCATTCCATAGCACCCGGGCAAGTTTTTGATCGGCAGATTCAGAGCCGTCAGCGAGAATAACCAGGCCTGCGTGCTGCGAAAAGCCGATACCGACGCCGCCTCCGTGATGAAAGGATACCCAGGTCGCGCCCGATGCCGTGTTTAGAAGAGCATTGAGTAGCGGCCAGTCTGACACGGCGTCAGATCCATCTTTCATTTTCTCGGTTTCGCGATTGGGGCTCGCCACAGAGCCGCTGTCGAGATGATCGCGCCCGATGACCACAGGCGCACTGAGTTCACCGCTCGCAACCATCTGGTTGAATGCTCTGCCGACCCGGTCACGATCACCGAGGCCCAACCAGCAGATTCGGCTCGGCATTCCCTGGAAGGAAATCCTTTTCTGCGCCATATCCAGCCATTGATGCAGTTGCGGGTTATCCGGAATCAGTTCTTTAACCTTGGCATCGGTACGATAAATGTCCTCAGGGTCTCCCGAAAGCGCAGCCCAGCGGAAGGGTCCGATACCTCGACAGAAGAGTGGGCGAACGTAGGCGGGTACGAAGCCGGGATAATCAAAGGCATTTGTGACACCTGATTCCTGAGCCATCTGACGAATATTATTTCCGTAATCGACGACTGGTACCCCCCGGTCCCAGAAGTCGAGCATAGCCCTGACCTGGATCGCCATGGAGGCTTTTGCCGCAGCGGCTACTGCCTTGGGATCGGTCTTGCGCCGCTCTGTCCATTCTTCCATAGACCAGCCAGCGGGCAGGTAGCCATTCTGTGGATCGTGCGCCGAGGTCTGGTCAGTGACAGCATCGGGTTGATAGCGAGGGTCAGATTGTGAGCGCGTGACGAGATCTGGGTAAACGTCCGCCGCGTTGCCCAGCAGACCAACGGAAATCGCTCTTCCTTCGCCGTGGGCTTTTTCAACAAGGTTCAGCGCGTCATCAACATTGTCGGCCCACGCATCCAGGTAGCGGGTCTTGAGGCGGAACTCAATGGACTGGCGGTTGCACTCGACAGCAATCATGGAATAACCGCTCATCGTGGCGGCGAGTGGTTGAGCGCCACCCATGCCGCCCAGCCCCGCAGTAAGAATCCAGCGGCCCTTGGGAGACCCACCGAAGTGTTGGCGCGACATCTCGGCAAAGGTTTCGAAGGTGCCCTGGACGATTCCCTGTGAGCCGATGTAGATCCATGAACCCGCTGTCATCTGCCCGTACATCATCAGACCGCGTTGATCGAGTTCTGAAAAGTGTTCCAGAGTTGCCCAATGTGGCACCAGATTTGAATTGGCAATCAGCACCCGTGGCGCCTGCTCATGGGTCTGGAAAACCCCCACAGGCTTGCCTGACTGAACGAGCAATGTTTGGTCGGTCTCAAGGGTTTTCAGAGAGGAGACTATCCGGTCGAAACTGTCCCAGTCACGCGCGGCCCGGCCAACACCCCCATACACAACCAGTTCCGCGGGGTTTTCGGCGACATCAGGGTCAAGGTTATTCATCAGCATCCGCATTGGGGCTTCGGTGCTCCAGTGCTTGCATTGCAGTTCGGGCCCCTTGGGCGCTTGGATGTGTCTTTCAGGTGCGTATCGGTTCAGTGTCATTTTGATATGGTTTTACACGGTGATGGTTGGTAGTGGTCGCTTATAGGGATCTAATTTGATTCAGCTCCCGTAACGGGCCACCAGTTGCTGGACGTTTTCGGCGACCTGCGCCCGGTGATAGCGCTCAAAGTTGTCCCAGGTGACAAGACTAGTTGAGTCCTCAACCCGGTCCAGAAAAAGCATACCTAGAAGGTGATCGACTTCATGCTGGTAGGTGGCGGCTGTCATGCCCCGGACGCGGTCGTTAATCGGGTTGCCGTGCCGATCCAGCGCACTGACATCGATTTCGCAGTAGCGTTGAACTTTGCCCCGCAGATTGGGCACGCTGAGGCAGCCTTCGTAATTCTCAAACATCTCAGTACCAACCGGTGTCAGCACAGGATTGATGAGAATCGTCAGGGGGATGTTTGGACGATAGGGATAACGGGGGTTGTCCCGGACTTCGATAGCACAGATACGAAGGGACTGGTACACCTGATTGGCGGCCAGTCCCGCACCGTTGGCGGCACGCATGGTCGCGATCAGATCGTCGATGAACTGCTGGATCTCGTCGGTCTGCAGCGCCTCGGGAGTGAGTTCCGCTGTTGGCTCGCGCAGTACGGGATGCCCGACCTGGACGATACTGAGGATACGGTTCATAAGGTTTCCTGCTTCAATGACATTAATCCAGCACGGTGTCGAGCGGCGGCATTGGTAGCAGTTCAGCAAGCCGGCCTTGATGGATAAGTAATGCGGCCTTTTCGATATCGGGATAGAACACCCGGTCTTCCATGTACTCCGGTACATGATCCCGAAGGTGCTGCAGTGCAGACTCAACGCTGGTTGAAGAGGTTAGGGGCCGGCGCAGAGAAATTCCCTGAGACGCGGCAAGATACTCGACGGCCAGAATCTGTCGGGTGTTTTCATTCATGGTCTGGAGCCGACGCGCGGCGAAGGTTGCCATACTGACATGATCCTCCTGGTTTGCCGATGTCGGCATACTGTCAACGCTGGCTGGATGGGCGAGGCTCTTGTTTTCCGACGCGAGTGCAGCCGCGGTCACATGTGCCACCATGAAACCTGACTCCAGTCCCGCGTTGCGGGTAAGAAACGGCGGCAGTTCGCTGATACTTGAGTCGGTCAACATCGCAACACGCCGTTCGGACAGGCTACCGGTCTCGGCGATGGCAAGCGCAATGTTATCAGCGACCATCGCCACCGGCTCAGCGTGAAAGTTTCCGCCCGAAAGGACCTCGCCGGTGTCTGGGCACAGCAGGGGGTTATCGGAGACTGCATTTGCCTCGCGCAGCAAAATCTGCGCGCCATGATCCAACTGGTCGAGACACGCGCCAAGAATCTGCGGCTGACAGCGAAGGCAGTAGGGGTCCTGAACCCGGTCGCAGTCTGCATGCGACCGATTGAGTTCGCTGTTGTCCAGCAGCTCCCGGTACAGTCTGGCAACCCGCACCTGTCCAGACTGCCCCCGGGCCTCGTGAATACGAGCATCAAAGGGCACATAACTGCCGAGCGCGGCATCCACAGCAACCGCACCGATGACAATCGCACTGGCGAGGTTCTGCTCCGCTGCAAACAGCCCTTCAATCGCGAGGGCTGCAGACACCTGTGTGCCGTTCAACAAGGCAAGCCCTTCCTTGGCCTCCAGAGTGAGTGGACTTAATCCGGCTGACTGCAGCGCCTGTACTGCCGGAAGGCGACCACCCTTGTAGAAGACTTCTCCTTCACCGATCAGCGGGAGGGACAGGTGCGCGAGGGGCGCCAGATCTCCCGAGGCGCCGACCGATCCCTTTTCCGGAATCACGGGCAAGATATTCTCAGACAGCATCGAAATAAAGTGTTCGATCACCTGTGGACGAACACCTGAATATCCCCG
>JBMUHF010000252.1:0-1631 GCA_050302555.1 Arenicellales bacterium
ACCAAGTTAACCGTGCTGGAATCTTTATCTCATGTAGTCGATCAGTTGATTCCCGGCGGTGGAATTGCCAATACTTTTATTGCAGCCGCGGGGTATCCCGTGGGCAATTCCCTGGTTGAGCGAGATTTGATAGATCAAGCAAAAAAATTGATTGACGACGCTGCGGCAAGTGGCAGTGAGATACCTATTCCGACCGACGTGGTTGTAGGAAAAACTTTTTCCGCCGACACACCAGCAATCATAAAGGCTGTGTCGGATGTTGCAAAAGACGATATGATTTTTGATATCGGACCCCAAACCGCTGCTCGTTTTGCCAGGATGATGCACGACTCTGGGACCATCGTCTGGAACGGGCCGGTAGGTGTGTTTGAGTTCGATCAGTTTGGAGAGGGTACCCGAATATTGGGCGAGGCAATTGCCGGCTCCAGCGCGTTTTCGATCGCCGGGGGCGGAGATACGCTCGCTGCCGTAGACAAGTACAATATCGCCCAAGACATCTCCTATATTTCAACTGGCGGTGGCGCGTTTCTGGAGTTTCTGGAAGGCAAAACCCTGCCGGCTGTTGCCATGCTGGAGCAGCGCGCTTCACTCAAATGAATAGACGATTAGAACACTTCCTAAGGATCAGGCTAAGCGCAAGGTGAGCTCCCACCGCCGTACCAAGATCGTGGTTTCACTTGGGCCCTCGACCGACCGGGCCAAGACGATGTCGGCTCTGATCGAGCAGGGTATCGATGTCGCCCGGCTCAATATGTCGCATGGCACCCGTGATGACCATCGTCGGCGTGCCCAGTTAGTTCGGGACAGCGCCGCCCAACATGGCCGTGCTGTTGCGTTGCTGGTAGACCTGCAGGGCCCCAAGATTCGAATTGGCGGATTTGCTGATGGTCCTGTGCAACTTCGTAACGGCAAGCGTTTTGTTATTGATACCGCGCTGAATGATCGTGCTGGAACCGAGGAGAGTGTTGGCACTAGTTATACCGATCTCATTAACGATGTTGATACGGGAGATCGACTCTTGCTGGATGACGGCAACATCGTGCTTCAGGTCGATAAGATCGAAGGTACTGCAATATCGACACGGGTGATTGTCGGTGGAGAACTTTCGGACTCCAAAGGCATCAACAAACTGGGTGGCGGCCTGTCGGCCTCAGCTCTTACCGAAAAGGACCACGAGGATATCCGGTTTGCCGCCGAGATCGGCGCCGATTATCTAGGTGTGTCATTTGTCCGTCACGGTGCCGATGTTGAGACCGCACGGATGCTTCTGAGATCAGCCGGTAGTGATGCACATGTGGTTTCCAAGGTCGAACGCCGTGAGGCGTTGGATAAAATCGAAGAAATTATCGTGGCGTCAGACGTCATCATGGTGGCGCGCGGGGATCTCGGCGTCGAGATTGGCGACGCTGAAGTACCCGGGGTGCAAAAGCGCCTCATTAGCGAATCGCGCGCGCATAATACCGTTGTGATCACCGCGACACAGATGATGCAGTCGATGGTGAGCAGTCCACAGCCAACACGTGCAGAGGTTTCCGATGTATCCAATGCGGTGCTGGATGGTACCGATGCCGTCATGCTTTCTGCCGAAAGCGCGATCGGCCGCCACCCGGTCAAGGTGGTGGCAGCCCTTG
>JBMUHF010000253.1:0-3080 GCA_050302555.1 Arenicellales bacterium
TCAGCAGACTTAAATTCCAGACTGCCGAACTGGGTTAAGTCCGGCTTCAGGTATATATCTGCCGCTGACTTGTTGACGTTGGCGCGACTGCTTCCAGCCAGTGTAGTAGATCGAGAAAGCGTTTCCAGAATCGTTGGCACCTGCGGTGTTTTCCCTCTGATCTTTCTCCAGAGGTATTCTGCAAAGGAAGGGATGTGGGCCTCATCGGCAAACAATGGCTCGTGGTCAGACACATCGATCGCAACGACAGGCCCGGAATTAAATGCCGCCATATGATCTACAGGCAGATTGTTAAGCAATGCGCCATCGACCAGAAAACGGTTGCCGTGGACTACAGGTGCTATGACGCCTGGAATTGCAATACTGGCCCGGACCGCTTTCCAGAGCGTACCGCGCTGATGCACCCGCTCTTCGGCAATGCTGAGGTCTGAAGAAATACAAAAAAACGGCAAAGGCATGTCCTCAATATCACCTAAACCAATTCCCTCCTTTAACAATCGATCTAGTCTTGCACCTCTAGAGAGGGATATCAGCGGCAGGGTGTAATCACCCAATGGGTTGACATCAACAAAAAGTTTTCTGATTGTGGTCAGAATTTCCGCAGGCGCCAATCCCTGACCCAACCACGCTGCCATAACAGCGCCAATGCTGGTACCACCAAACCAGTCGAATCGGAGGCCTGCAGCATCGAAGGCTTTCATCATGCCAATATGAGCGAACCCCCTCGCACCGCCGCCGCCAAGGACAAGCCCCAACGACTGATCGAGCAGATATCGTTTAAGTCGTGCCCGATCATTGACCTCCGCCATACGGATATGAAAATGCTGATGGGGCTCAAGGAGTTCAAGCCATTTTACAGTCCCTTCAATTGACCCGGCTCCCTGGTGGAGCATCACCAACACTTTTTTAGCAGTTGTCCAGGCAGGGGAGTCCACTAAGCTGGCGATTGACTGCCGGACGTGCGCTGGCTCTTTGCTGGAGTCCAGGAACACCCATATTTCGTCGGCTCTAGGCAGCACGATCTCCATCCAGTCCTGACGCTCCTGCGAACAAACGTGGTGACATTTATCTTTATCCTGCTCTAACCGATCCAATAACTCATTCAGCCGGGCCGGGTTGATCGTCGTTGCGTCCTGCGCCGAGAAATGATCGAACGCTCCCTGCTCGGTAATGACGGTACTTTCGGGACTGAGGTCATTTACGAGATCATCAAGCAGGACTTCGGTCTCTGCGCAAATTGCCAGCAGAAGACGATTTAGCGGTTTGTGTCGTTTCCGCAGGCGTTCGTTCTGGCTTTTGATCCTTTGGACTAGAAGTCCGTTCATGAACTGGTTCAACGCCGGGTAGTCTCGAAGGAGGCCATTGAACCTGGCCTTGCTCAACTTGACGACTTCCGAATGACGGATTGCGCTTATGGATGCAGAGCGTGGTTCATCACTCAATACGGCCATCTCTCCGAAAATCTCGCCGCGCTCTACATGCCCTACTTCGGAAACGCCGTCGCCTTCACCCACAAATACCCGTAATCTCCCCTGCAGGAGAAAAAACACGCTGTCTGCGGGGTCTCCTTCCCGGAGAAGTAGCTGAGAGGGGTCGAGGATCAGATACTCACTGGCGTGATAGAGGTTCTCAACGAACTCGGACGAGAGATCTTGGGTCAAATGCTTTAACCCAGCAAGAAGCATTGCGAACCGATGGAGTCGAAGGTGAAGCGGTCCTGCAATCGCCTCAACGAGCGCTTCTTTGTCTTGGGCCAAGTCGTGATGCTCAAGGGACACAACCGGACCATTGAAAACAATCTGGGCGTGATAAGAAGTATTGTTGGCGGGCCCCGGAACAACAAATCCCTCATTTTGTTCGAGTCGGCAAACAGTGAATGTCTGATTCCCTGACCGTTGCCTCACCTCGATATGACCCTTATCGACGAGGTAAAAGCCCGGGTGCGTTATCTCCCGGGATGTCTCCACACGGACAATCCTCCCGGAAGATACCTGCCTTAGTCGTGTGAGTGATAAGTCAGTCATCGCCGCTTAATTTCGGACCACGAAGCGCCTGCCTCGGCGCCAGTCGGCCGTCTATCGTAAAACCTGATCTCGATTTTACCGAGTTTGAGTATATCGACGCCTTGTAGTATCAGATACTGCCTCCCCCCAACTTATTGCGAAATCTCACGATCGAGACACCACGTTTCGAGAGTAGTCCGATACTCTGACGAGTCTGCCGGTACGCGATAAAATGCCAGAAGAGCTTGCCTCCCCGCTTCTGGTCACCTTCACCCATTCCACGCCGATCTTGCCATGAGCAGAATTGAAGACTACCTCTTCCCTACAGGACTCCATCTACTAACCCAATGGCAGGCTGGGGACGAAGGGGCGCGCAAGGAGATGATCGCGTTTTTTGATGATGCCATCGCCGGTTGTTTCGATGCCGACTTTTCTGTGCTTGCGCCGCCCGATCGCGTCCACTCCACCGCCTCTGTTCATATGCTGGGCCTTGCCATACTGCACGACCTTTACAACATCGAGTCATGGGCCTACTACAACACCGATCCCTATCGATATGTCCGGACTAATCTTGCGGTGAGCCGGCTTTTAGGTATCCATAAGTTCTATACGACCTGGGCGCTTTATGCTTTTACCTGTGAGCCTCTCGGTCAACAGATGATGTATCCGGATAGGTTTCCGCCTGGGGCAGATCCGGATGCCTTCCTCATTAACAAAGACAACTGGCAAAAGCTAACAACCCCTGACTTTACGACCGGCATTCCAAAAGCCATTGATGACATTCTGAGTGTGACGCAGGAACTGACCGGCGTACCGCCATTGCTGCAAATTTCGGCTCCCTACAGTCTTGCTGCAGATATTTATGGGCAGGAACCCCTGCTTGCTGATGTCGTCAGTGACCCCGACACCGTCAATGCCCTGCTTGACCATCTGGGAGACGAGATTCTCGCCCCTTGGATGGATCATCATTTTGAATCCTTTCCCGATGGCTGGGTGGAACTCTCAGACGCATCAGGCTCTCCTTTTTTTATCGGGCCGGAGAACTGCATGCAGATGTCGATTCGCTCGATCCGTCAT
>JBMUHF010000254.1:0-1939 GCA_050302555.1 Arenicellales bacterium
TGCGTCGCACGGTAGACGAAAAACTACAGGGCACGCTCGAAAAACGGCTGGGTGAATCTTTTAAGTTGGTACGTGAACAGCTCGACGCCGTACACAAAGGTCTCGGCGAGATGCAAAGCCTTGCGACCGGGGTGGGGGACCTCAAGAACGTGCTGACCAACGTCAAAGTCCGCGGCACCTGGGCGGAGTACCAGCTTGGAGCAATTCTTGAGCAGGTCCTCACTCCCGAGCAGTTCGACCGCAACGTGGCCACTCACGAGAATTCCAGTGAGCGTGTGGAGTTCGCGATTCGCCTGCCCGGCAGAAGCGATGATCCCAACGATTGTGTCTGGCTGCCGATCGACTCCAAGTTTCCCCAGGAGGATTACATCCGCCTCACCGAGGCGTCAAAAAGCGCCGATGCAGAAGCCGTTGCGCAATCGACGCGCGAACTCATGCGCTCAGTGACCCAGTCTGCAAAAACTATCGCCGAGAAATATCTCAACCCGCCGCACACCACAGATTTCGCAGTGTTGTACCTGCCTACCGAGGGGCTTTATGCCGAGGTGCTGCGACAGCCCGGTATGGTCAGCCAGTTGCAACAGGACTACCGGGTGGTCGTCAGCGGCCCGACCACGATTGCGGCGCTTCTCAATAGTCTGCGTCTGGGTTTCCGCTCGCTTGCCATTGAGCAGCAGGCGAGCGAGGTCTGGCAGGTGCTGGCGGCGGTGAAGACCGAATTCGGTAAATTTGGCGAGGTGCTCGATAAAGTAAAAAAGCAGCTCGCCACAGCCAGCAACACCATCGACCAGACGCAGACCCGTACCCGCGCAATGGCACGCAAACTCCACAAGGTCGAGCAACTGCCCTCCGGCGAGAGCGACGAGCTGCTCGAATTTCTTCCCGAAGACGACTTCGACGACAACTGAGCCGCGCGTGCGCTTTAAAGGAAAATCTGCCCTTGTCTGCGGCGCCGGCGGCGGTATCGGGCTTGCCACCGCGCGTGAACTGCTGGCGGCCGGGCTTGATGTCGCGCTTGCTGATATCAAAGATGAACCACCAGGTCTTGCCGAAGGCCCGGGCAGCGCGACTTATTATCAGGGCGACCTCAGCAACGAGGCGTTTGTGCGCTCTGTGGCAGAGAGCACCGCATCAGCACAAGGAGGCATCGATTATCTGGTGAACACCACCGGGGTGTTGTGGTTCGGCCGCGATATGTCTGTCATTGATATCGACATGGATCTTTGGGATCAGGTCTTTGCCGTCAATCTCAAATCCTTCGCCTTGAGTGCCCGCCACGTGGTGCCGCATATGCAAGCGGGTAACGGCGGCGCGATGGTGCACATTGCCTCCATCGATGCACTGCGCGGCGATGACAAACCTCAGGATGCTTATGGCGCTGCCAAGGCTGGCGTGATCCGGCTTTCAAAGTCGCTGGCCATCCAGTTTGCCTCCAACGGTATCCGTTCCAACAGCATTTTGCCCGGGCCGGTGCGCTCACCGATGCAGTCACGCTGGGAGACCAACCCAGACACCTTAAGCGCTTTAAGTGCCCATGTCCCGCTTGGCAGAGTCGGTGAGCCGCAAGACATTGCGGCCGCCTGCCTCTTTTTGCTCTCGGATGAAGCGTCGTTCATCACCGGCACTGAACTCGTGGTGGACGGCGGCTGTACCGCCTTACCCTGACGTCTTCTGTGGATACTGAAATCACCGGCGAATTCCAGCAGGTGCTGGATCTTTTAAGCGTGGCGACCCCTCCGGTCGTCTTCGTCACCGGTTCGGCAGGCACAGGAAAGTCAACGCTGATCGATGTGCTGCGCCAGGAACTCGACAAGAATATTGTGGTCGTCGCGCCCACCGGGGTAGCGGCGCTTAACGTACAGGGCCAGACGATTCATTCGCTTTTTCAGTTACCCCCCGGCCCGCAGCCACGGGCCAAACGCGTCGCCGGGGCCGCCAA
>JBMUHF010000255.1:0-4701 GCA_050302555.1 Arenicellales bacterium
CGGTAGAAGTCCACTCGAGGATTACAGATAACGGATCAGGTAAGCGGTTGAATGAAGTAAACGGTGTCCATTGGACGAGGCCATACCAGAGGATAACGCTCGAGGTAATTCCTATAATCAGGAGCCAGGGTTTTGATGAAGCGTTGATGATGAACTCTTGTAATCGAACTTGGTGTCTAGGCCGTGACGTAGGTTATATAACGTTTTTGCAAGTTTCGTTAAAAAAATAGGTTATAGGTTATAGACGTGATCAGTAATGCTTATAACTTAAAGCCGTCGGTGCTTTGTTTTTCGACAAACCCTTTTCTGAAATGATTTGACACGCAATCGGTGTCCCACGTCGCCGACTGCTCTAGGGCTCCTGCCCAAAGGAAACTTTTTCACAAAGGCCGGTTGTGTTTCTTTCGGGCAGGATTGAGTTATGATGATTCGCTTGGAAAATTAGGTGAAGAAGCTAAATGTCAGCTGATATCGAAACCATTCGCGGTATCCTGGTTGAGCGCAAAGTCATCGCGGTAGTCGGGCTGTCGGCAAACTGGTGGCGTCCGAGTTTTTTCGCGGCGAAGTACATGCAGGATCACGGGTACCGCATTATTCCGGTGAATCCGAATTACGACGAGGTCCTGGGCGAAGTTTGTTATCCCTCGCTGGAGGCGATCCCGAAAGATATCGGTGTTGAAGTGGTGGATGTCTTTCAAAAGTCTGAAGCGGCAACAGCGGTTGCCAAAAGTGCAGTCGGCATTGGTGCCAAAGTACTCTGGCTTCAGATTGGGGTGATCAATGATGAGGCTAAATCGATTGCAGAAGACGCTGGCCTCGCTGTGGTAATGGACCGGTGCGTTAAGATCGAACATGGGCGACTGCTCGGTGGGCTCAATCTCTTCGGCGTAACTACCAAGGTGATTTCGGCTAAACGACCCCGATGGCTGGTCTACTGAAAATTGGGAATATCCTTGGGAAAACGTTATGAGTGACCGCGAATTCGGTTTTGAGACGCTTTGTCTGCATGCGGGCCAGGTGCCCGATGCTGCTACGGGGTCGCGTGCGGCACCGATCTACCAGACCACGTCCTATGTATTTGACACCACGGATCATGCGGCGAGTCTTTTCAACCTTCAGACCTTTGGCAATGTCTACTCCCGGATAAACAATCCGACTAATGCAATGCTGGAGGAACGGCTTGCAACGCTGGAGGGCGGTCGGGCGGGACTGGTAGTCGGGTCCGGCATGGCGGCGCAGATGGTGGCGTTACTCACCCTGCTGGAGGCGGGTGACGAATTGGTTGCTGCAAGTACGCTCTATGGCGGGACGTATTCACAGTTTGACTACACCTTTCGCCGGATGGGAATCCAAACCCATTTTGTTGATCCAGACGATCCTGAAAATTTTGCCCGGGCGATCACGCCGGCCACCAAGGCGGTTTATGCCGAAACCATTGGAAACCCGCTAAACAATGTTCTGGATATCTCAGCGGTTGCGAAGATTGCGCATGACGCGGATATTCCACTGGTGATGGATAACACCTTTGGGACGCCTTACCTCTGCCGACCATTTGAATTTGGGGCGGATGTGGTGGTGCATTCGGTGACCAAGTGGATCGGTGGTCATGGCACCTCGATTGGGGGCGCAATTGTTGAGTCGGGCAAGTTTCCCTGGGATAGCGGCAAGTTTCCTGGCATGACCGAGCCGTCTAAGGGATATCATGGCATCCGCTTCTACGAAACCTTCGGGGATTTCGGCTTCATCACCAAGGCACGCATGGAGACACTTCGCACCCTTGGCCCAACGATGAGTCCGTTGAGTGCGTTTCTTTTTCTTCAGGGTCTTGAAACCCTGCCGCTTCGTATGGATCGGCATTGCAGCAACACCCTGGCGGTAGCGAACTTCCTGAACGATCACCCCTTTGTATCATGGGTCAAATACGCCGGCTTGCCGGATAATCCGTATCACGACCTTGCGAATAAGTATCTGCCCAAAGGCGCAGGCGGGGTTCTGACCTTTGGCATCAAGGGCGGCCAGGAAGCGGGTGTCCGTTTCATCGAAAATGCACAGTTTCTGAGTCATCTTGCCAATGTGGGAGATGCCAAAACCCTGGTGATCCACCCCGCATCTACGACCCATCGTCAGTTGAACGAGGAAGAGCAGGCCAGCGCTGGAGTCACCCCGGATATGATTCGTATGTCGGTCGGGCTCGAAACGTTGGACGATATACTTTGGGATATTGATCAGGCGCTTACGAAGTCACAGAAATCCTGAACGGTAGCGGGGGCCGCTGTCGCATCATGAACTGCTGTCACCACTATCAGTTTACTCCGGGCAATGAACAGGTCTTCTCGGCCGACGTTACGCGTATCCGCTATGGCCATGGGGTGCTTCAGGAACTGGGTCAGGAGGCTCGGGCCCTCGGTATCCGCCGAGCCGCGGTCTACACGGATCGACTCGTGGCGTCCCTGCCGCTTTTTCAAGAGGCGGTTGAGGCATTGCGCCGTGAGGGCATCGAGACGGTTATCTACGATGAGGTTCGCGTAGAACCCACCGACATATCCTTTAAAGACGCTGCTGCGTTTGCCAAAAGCAGTGCCTTTGATGGTTTCGTTTCGATCGGGGGCGGGTCAGTGATCGACACTGCCAAAGCCGCAAACCTATACAGCACCTGCCCGGGAGACTTCATGGACTATGTCAATGCGCCGATCGGGCAGGGCCTTGCGGTGCCCGGCCCCCTTCGGCCGCATCTGGCGTGCCCTACCACCGCCGGTACCGGCAGCGAAAGCACTGGCATCGCGGTTTTTGATCTTCTGGAAATGAAATCCAAGACCGGTATTTCATCCCGAGCCATGCTGCCGGATCGAGGTATTATCGATCCGCGCTGGACCGAGTCGTTACCCGCCACTGTGATGGCGGCTACCGGTTTTGATGCCATCAGCCATGCGCTGGAAGCGCTTACAGCCAAGCCTTTTACCAGTCGTCCAAGACCCGAAAGTATCTCGGGCCGGCCGATGCCCCAGGGCGCTAATCCCTTCAGCGATACTCTGTGCCGGGAGGCCCTGCGTCAGGCAGGGCGGTATCTTGTACGGGCGGTAAACGAGGCCGCTGATCATGAGGCAAGGCATGCGATGATGTACGCAGCCACATTGGCGGGGGTGGGGTTCGGCAATGCGGGCTGCCATCTTCCGCACGCGATGTCGTATCCTGTCTCGGGCCGGGTGCAGAACTACTTCCCCGATGGCTATCCTGAAGATGAGCCAATCTGCCCGCATGGGATGTCTGTGATCGTGAATGCCCCGGCGGCCTATCGGTTTACTGCGCCAGGCTGTCCAGATCGGCATACTGAAGGCGCACAACTATTGGGCGCTGATGCACGTGATGCCGAGCCCACTGACGCAGGTGCGGTCCTTGCGCAGCATATCGAAAAAATGATGCGGGCGACTGGAGTGCCTAATGGCATCGGCGGGGTGGGTTTTACCGAAGATGCGGTCGACGGACTGGCAGAGGCAGCAACGGCCCAGCAGCGACTGCTGCTGGTAGCGCCTGTTGCGGTCGAAGAGGCTGATCTAAAGATGCTTTACCGAGAGGCGCTCAGCTATTGGTAGGGCGTTGATGCCATGGGGCATCAGGCGTCGATTGACGTTGCACCAGTCTCGGTCCGGATGATCTTTCCATCTTTGATGAGGTGCACGGCGAGGACGGCCTCTGTGTTGCCGTTTGCAAAATCTGCGATGTGGTGTTCCACGAGTATTTCATCATTCTCGTAAATACATCGCACATCCTGCGGCCAGCGAAAGGTTTCTGCATCCATCATAGAGCAGAGCAGCGCTTCCATCTCGGATTTGTTCAGTACGGTCCCGGAGCGGTGACGTATAAAGCGGTAGCCGTCGTCTAACAGATTCACATAGGCTTTTGCGTCCCTTGCGCTGAGCGCCTGATGAAGCTGCTCGAATATCGCCACGCCTACGCCGACTCTCCAGACCGAACGTTTTCAAGAAACTTCTGCACGGCCTGGGCATGGCCTTTGGCCTTCACTCGTCGCCAGTGTTTGACCACCTTGCCTTTGGGATCGATCAATACTGTCGAGCGGATTACGCCCTGAGAAATCTTGCCGTACATATTTTTCTCGCCCCAGGCGTCGTAGCGGCCCATCATTTTATGGCTGGGGTCCGACAATAGGCTGATACGCAGCTTGTACTTGTTGATGAATTTCTGATGGGATTCAACGGAGTCCGGGCTGCAGCCGATCACAGTTGCACCCAGGTTTGTGAACGCCTTGAGCTCGCTGGTGAAGTCCTGGGCCTCAATCGTGCAGCCGGGCGTATCGTCTTTGGGGTAGAAGTACAGAATTACCCATTTCCCTGCCAGGTCGGCCAACCGCACTTTCTCGCCTTTTTCATTTTCCAGCGCAAACGCTGGAGCCTTTTTTCCTTCTTCAATCGCCACCTAGGTCTTTCTCCTAAATATGTTATGGAACGCCTATAAATGAAGGCACACGCCGTGAACAACCACAATTATCACTCTTTGTTTGTGAGCACCGGTAGGCCCCTGGAAATTCTGATGTTTTTGATAAAAAACGTTATGATATAACATTCGTAATATCTTCTCGATCACCAAAGACTGAGCTCCATAATGAATTCAATAACGAAAAAAAGCCTGTTTCTTGCGCTGGTGTTGCCAGCCATCCTTTGGAGCGGCATGTTGAAAGCCCGTCGC
>JBMUHF010000256.1:0-2803 GCA_050302555.1 Arenicellales bacterium
GCCCGCGCCCACCACCAGCACCTTTTCGCTTTCCCCCCGTTGCTCGATGATCTCCGGATGCCAGCCCCGGCGCCATTCTTCACCCATGGTGGGATTTTGAGTACAGCGGATCGGTGACTGCGTCCAGTCGCCGCTGACACAGATGTTGCAGCCGATACATTCGCGGATGTCTTCTATCCGTCCTTCCTCGATCTTGCGGGGCAGGAAGGGATCGGCAATAGAGGGGCGTGCAGCCCCGATCATATCCAGAATGCCGCGTTTGATCTGAGAGACCATGGCGTCAGCCGAAGTAAAACGTCCGACACCGACCACAGGCTTGCTGGTCACTTGTTTTACAAACGCCACGTAAGATTCCTGATCGCCCTCTTCACCGAAGCGTGCAGTCACTGAGTCGTTGGCCCAGTCACTGACGTTGACATCCCACAGGTCGGGCAATTCGGCCAGCATCTCGACCACTTCCCGACCCTCCGCACCACTGGCAATGCCGTCGTCCCCCAGCATTTCGTCAACCGCAAAGCGGATCGCTACCCCACAGCGGTCACCGACCGCTTCCTTGGTATCTTCAAGCAGTTCCCGAGTCAAACGCACCCGGTTCTCCAATGAACCGCCGTATTCATCGGTCCGCCGGTTATGCCGGCGGCTGATGAAGTGCATCGGCAGGGAAAGGTCATGACCTGCATAGACATAGACAATGTCGAAACCTGCGTCGCGGGCGCGGATAGCCGCCTGGCGATGCCAGCGCCTGACATCAGCAATATCCCGGCGGGTCATGGCACAGGCCTGCACCGGATCAAAACTATTAACCCCGATGTCAGAGACACCCATTACCGGTAACCGTGAGTAGCGGTTGGAGACGTTATGGCCGCTGTGCACCAGTTCGACTGCCGCCAGCGCGCCATACTCGTGCACCCGCTCGGTCATCAGTGCCAGGCGGTCCTGATCTCCCTGATCCCAGAGCCTTGCCTCCCGGTAGGGCATCACATCAGTCGAGGCATGGATATCACACTCCTCTGTTGCCACCACCGCCCAGCCGCCCTCAGCTTTCATCGCACGCATGCCGGCTACGCTGTTGGGCATGGTATGGCCCATCCCGTTGCAATGGGGCACCTGGTAGAAACGGTTTCGTGCGGTGACCGGCCCAATAGCCACGGGCTCGAACAGCACGTCATAGCGTGGATCGCGAGTCATCAATCTCCCCTTTACTCTTTTATCTGTTGTCGTCCGGGCAGGCTGTCAGTGCACCCGGTATTCGCTTTTCTTCAGCACGCCCCGCCAACAGCGTGGGCGGATAGTCAGCGCTTTTTCAATCCGTCGCGCGGCACGCACAAAACCCCGGGCCAAAAGAAAAGCGCGAAACTTGAGTCCATTGTAGGAAAAAATCGAAAAGTAGATCGGCTGGTAACGCCAAAAAGCATAAGGATCTTTGCCAGCGAGGCCGGGCCCATGAAAAGAACGCAGCGCACTCAGGGTGTCGAAATCCACCTTGGCATCGCGCGTCGCCGATTCAAAGTGCAAAAGCCGGATGCCGGGCGCGGTAATACAGCGCATACCCCGGGCACGGGCACGTAGACAGAAATCCACATCCTGAAAACTGTTGGGAAAGGCTTCAGAAAAGCCGTCCAGAGTCTCAAAAGTCGACCGGCGGCAACATAAGAAGGCGCCGCTGATCGAAGTAGTCTCGTGGTCTGCGAGGTAGCGATGCATCGCGTCACCAACATTGCCGGAATTGGGGTCGGGTGCATAGTGCACTGCCGAGTCACGTCCAACATTGTCGCCGCAGGACTGAACCGTCCGGTCAGCGTTCTGCAGCATACCGCCCACACAGGCAACGTCATCTTCCTCAAGCAGCGACGCAACATCGCTGATCCATCCTGGAGTCTGCATGTCGGTATCGTCATTAAGGAATACCAACATATCCCCCTGCGCCATCTGTGCACCAAGATTACATTTGCGCGCAAAATCAAAGCCCGGCTGATCACAGGCCACGACCCCATCAAAACCGAACCGGTCGATCAGGGACTTCGCCTCACTAGCGTCGTCCTCGTGGTTCAGCACCAGCACAATCTCTACGCTGACATGTGCGTCCTGTCGGCCGACAGCGGATGGTACTGACTCACGCAGAGCATGCAAACAGTGCTCCAGCAGGATCAGTTCGGTTCCATTCACAACCTTCCGGGTACCGAGGCGGCAGGGGATCACGATTGAGACCGCTGCCAAACGCGCCGGCTGCAGACGTGAGCGGTACACCCCGATCGGCTCCGGTTCGCTATCAGGATGCCGACGCAGCTGAACCGGTTCAGCAGATACCTCCTGACCACGACGGGCGAAGTGCTCACGCAATGCCTGCTGACTATGGTCTATCGTCTGCGAAGACAACTGCTCGCCTGAGCGTGACTGTGTCTGATTCAGAATCCGCCAGTGATAGGCGATGGTCTCGGCATGAACCGGCTCGACCTGTTCACTCATGCGAAGCGCGAGGTCGTGATCCTGGCTGCCTTCAAAACCTTCGCGGTATCCGCCAACTTTGTCGAAAAGATCACGCGAGAAGACCTGCAGGTGATTGATATACATCAGGGACCGAAGCAGTTGCGGACTCCAATCGGGTTTGTACATACGACGGATCAGAAATCCGTTGGCATCGACCTGAATCTCGTCGGAGTAAACCCACGACGCATGGTGATAACCCAGACAGCGCAGCGTCTGCGAAAAGCCCTGGCTCACCACCACATCATCGTGATCAACCGGCGCCAGTAAATCGCCCGACGCTTCTGCGGCGGCAAGATTAAGCGCATGTGACACCCCC
>JBMUHF010000257.1:0-3478 GCA_050302555.1 Arenicellales bacterium
ATACTCGCGCGTCGCCGGCAGTAGTGCGTTGATGTCTGACGCTACAAAGTTCTCTCCATCAGCCCGCCCAAGAAGGAGGGGCGGACCCTGGCGAGCCGCGACGAGCCGGCCGGGTTCACCAGCATGCACCACGGCAAGTGCGAAGCTGCCATGCAACTCAGTCATCGTGGCGTGCACGGCCTCAGCAAGATCCAGCCCCTGCTGAAGGTGAAGATAGACCTGATGTACCACAACCTCGGTATCGGTTTCGGAAGTAAAACTGAGCCCTGCCGCACGCTGTGCAGCGCGAAGCGAGTCGTGATTTTCGACGATTCCGTTGCACACAAGTGCCAGAGTTCCGTTACAGATATGAGGATGCGAATTAGGCTCGGTGACTCCGCCGTGCGTTGCCCAGCGTGTATGGGCAATTCCAGTCGTGCCTGCGAGCGGCGTCTGGCGTAGCGCCTGCTCAAGTTCTCTGACTTTACCGACTGCTCTCGCCCGATCAAGCTCTCCTTCCGGGTTGATTATCACCACACCGGCAGAATCGTAGCCGCGGTATTCCAGCCGGCGCAGGCCTTCGAGCAGAAAACCGGCTGCTTCAGATGTTCTGACTGCTCCGACAATGCCGCACATAATCTTGTTTGCCCTTTTGAAAAAGGTCGTCAGGCCCGTCTGGTCATCGCCCCGGGGGCTACGACCGGTTCAGTTTTTCTTCTCTTTTTTAGGTCGTTGCCAATCGGTTCGAACCTGTTGCTCCGCGCGTGTCAGTGCCAATTGGCCTTCGGGCACATCGCGGGTGACAGCTGAACCAGCACCCACCGTCGCACCTTTGCCCACCGTCACGGGCGCTACCAGAGCACTATTTGAGCCGATAAAGGCATCGTCCCCAATCACGGTCGGGTGCTTGTTGGCACCGTCATAATTACAAGTGATCACCCCAGCACCAATATTAACGCGATGCCCCACCGTGGCATCACCCACATAGGCGAGATGGTTCGCCTTGCTGTCCTCGCCAAGGGTCGTGTTTTTAGTTTCCACGAAGTTGCCGACTCTGGCACCTGAATCGAGCACGGTTCCGGGACGAAGCCGGGCGAAAGGACCCACCGAGCAGTGATCGGCGATTCGTACACCCTCAATCACGCTGTTGGCGCGGATTTCAACACCATTGCCGATCTCACTATCAATAATCTGGCAGTTGGGGCCTACCGACACCTGGTCACCGAGGGTGACTTCGCCTGCAATGACCACGTTAATGTCGAACACACAGTCTTTGCCAAACTTCAGGTCTCCCCGAAGATCAAAGCGCGCCGGATCCCTCAGACCGAGCCCCGTCTCCATTAGTGTTTCGGCCTGGCGCGCCTGGAAACGCCGCTCTGACTTTGCCAGTTCTGCCTGACTGTTCACACCGGCAATCTCGTCGGAATCAGGACAACGGACAGTACCTACCGTGGCACCTGCTTGCACCGCGCACCCAATCACATCAGTGAGGTAATACTCCCCCTGACGGTTGCTCGTGTCGATCGCGTCCAGCCATACCTGAAGACCGTCGGCTGGGCATGCAATGAAGCCGGTGTTGATCTCCTTGATCTGCCGCTCGGTTTCAGAGGCATCCGCCTCCTCGACGATAGCCGTAACCGCCCCGGTGTCGTCGCGCAGTATCCGCCCGTAACCGGTCGGATCTTTCAATTCCGCCGTCAAAAGCGCTGGACCTTGACCCGTGCACTGCGCGAGCACAGCGCGCAGGGTGTCCGCCTGGATCAGGGGAACATCGCCGTAGACCACCAGGGTGAGGGCATCCGAACTGAGCTCGGGCAGGGCCTGGCGGACCGCGTGTCCGGTCCCGAGCTGCTGGGCCTGCTCAACCCAGTTCACATCGTCAGCATCCGCGAGTCGCTCGCGCACCCGCTCGCCACCATAACCATAGACCACATGAATTCGGGCGGGCCTCAACTGGCGAACAGTGTCGAGGACATGCTCCAGAAGCGGTCGGTCGGCAAGTTCATGCAGCACCTTCGGCAAGACAGAGTGCATGCGGGTGCCTTTGCCGGCAGCAAGGACGATGACTTCAAGCGTCATGGATCAGGATATTACTGCAATCGTCACCGCGGGGTGTCCCGCGAGCCGGAATTCAGTGGATCTGCTGCTGGGCGTTGGCAGCAAGTTCAGCAGGAGTGGCGTCACGGACGTCGGTGACCCGAACAATGAAGGTGATGTCCTGGCCTGCCAGGGGATGGTTGCCGTCAACCGTGATCTCTGCATCATCCACCCGGATAACCCGGAAATGCATCGCCTCGCCCCGTTCGTTTTCGGCGTCGAGTTCGGCGCCCACGTGGCGCAGTTCCTCAGGCGCATTTTCGATGCTGTCCGAGAAGGTCAGACCGGGATCATGCGGGCCGAAGGCCTCCTGGGCCTTAAGCAGCACCTCAGTGGAATCGCCCGCACTCAAGCCTTCCAATGCAGCAGTCACCTGGGGGAAAAGGGGGGCCTCATCACTGCCGTGAAGATAGGAAATCGGCAGTCCGGTATGTTCAACGATCTTTCCGGAACCATTCCTGATCGTATAGGCCACGGAGACAATTTTGTCGACACCGACCTGATGGGACACAGTCTTCTCCCGCTGCAGAATGACGGGACGCAGATCAGCCCCGGCCTTTGCCGCGCAGCTTCTGGATCGCGTGCAACTGGGCCGCCGCCTGAATAAGTTCCGCCTTCGCCTTGGCAAAATCCATCTCGTTGCTGCGGTCACTCATAGCCTGTTCCGCACGGCGCTGTGCTTCCAGTGCTGCGGCTTCATCCAAATCTCCAGCGCGCAATGCTGTATCTGACAGCACGGTGACCAGGTGCCCCTGAACTTCGAGCAAGCCGCCTGAGACAAAGAAAAACTGCTCTTCGCCCGCTTCCTGTTGCACCCGGATCTCGCCGGCCTTTAGGCGTGTAAGCAGCGGTGCGTGCTGCGGTGCGATACCGATCTCACCCATCTCGGCCGGAGCGAACACCATGGTGCCCTCACCCGCCCAGACTTCTTCTTCGGCGCTTACAATCTCAACTCTGATGGTGTTAGCCATTAAACTGTTTCAGTAGATTAGGTGACAGTTTTCGCCTTTTCAACGGCTTCTTCGATACCGCCAACCATGTAGAAGGCCTGCTCGGGGATATCGTCATACTGACCATCGATGATGCCCTGGAAACTTCGGATCGTATCCTTGAGAGAGACAAACTTACCCGGAGATCCGGTAAAGGTCTCAGCAACGAAAAACGGCTGGGACAAAAAGCGCTGAATCTTTCGGGCACGATTGACAACCTGCTTGTCTTCTTCCGAGAGTTCGTCCATACCCAGAATCGCAATGATGTCACGCAGTTCCTTGTAGCGCTGCAGCGTACCCTGCACCGCGCGGGCGGTATCATAGTGTTCCTGGCCAACGACCAGCGGATCGAGTTGCCGGCTTGTGGAATCCAGCGGATCCACGGCGGGATAGATGCCCAGTTCAGCAACCTG
>JBMUHF010000258.1:0-19591 GCA_050302555.1 Arenicellales bacterium
GCCTTTCGGGAGTCCGGCCTCAGTAAACAGATCGGCTAGCATCGCACAAGACACCGCGGCGTATTCTGAAGGCTTCCAGATCACAGTGTTGCCTGCAGCCGCGATGTGCGCTAGTGCAATCGATGAAATATCAGTAGGAAAGTTGTAAGGGGTTACTGCTGCAACAACCCCGACCGGTCGATAACTCATCACTAGACGTTTGTTGTTCGTTTGTTCCTGTGTCGATGGAAATGACAATCCACGGTGTCGCAATATTTCCTCAGCCGCTTTCCCCCAGGAGGGCGCAGAATATTCGAATACCTCTTCGCGAGAATCGGTTATCGTCTTGGCAATTTCGGCCGTAATCATCTGTGCAATAGGTTCAGCCCTATCTAGAAACAAAGAGTGGATACGGCGCATTACTTTCGCTCTTTCAACAACAGGAGTCGACTTCCAGGCGGGTAAGGCCGCTTTTGCTGAAGCGACGGCCTTTTCAATTTCCTCGGACGAAGACTTGCCGACATCGTGTAATACCTCGCCTGAGTGGGGATTACGAACTTCAAATGTTCCTGAAGAGCTATCTACCCAATCCCCATCAATTAGCGCGGCCTGGGTTGGCCCCGCAAGGTTTGTCGCAATATTCGGCATTATCGAGTTACTCCCTGTTATTGAGTTCTTAGCTAGTTGTTTAACGGTATCGCGAACGACTGACTACACAATTCAATTTGGATAACTAAAATCATCTCGGCATTGATAATAGATCGGACTCTGAGATTTAGTAGACCTGAGACTATATTAGACAGTCAAGCGTGATAGGAGAATTTAATAACCTTACCTGCAATTTGGGCCTATACCCGATCCAAATCAATATAACCTTGGGAGGGTAAAGACTGGCATTTTGGATCGCATCCAGACGTGTTTCAAGAAAACCAAGCGACTGCCTGAAAGCAAACAGAACATCCGGAAAAGAGGCTATGGGGTGGCAGGCGTGATGTGGTGTTTCCATCCAAGTTTCGCTGGGTAGGATCGGGATAGATGTGTCTTATTGGCCAGTAAAATTAGTCGAAGCAGAAAGGCTTGACTAAGGATTCCACATAATTGGACAGCACAGGATAGGAAGATGGTGGAGGCGGCGGGAATCGAACCCGCGTCCGTAAATCCGCCACACACCGGCGACTACATGTTTAGTCTGTCAATGTTTTGACCGTACGTGCCCCGACAGACAGGGTCACGGCCGGCGAGCCCGCTTAAGTTTGGCATGGTGGGTCACGAGCACCCCATCACGCGAGCCCATGTGATTTGATCCCTCTTATCCCAGCCCATGGGCGAGCCGGGGGAGAGACTGGCAGGGCTTAAGCCGCCAGGGCGTAGTTGTCGTCGTTGGCAACTAATAGTTTGCAGTTGGATTTACGAGGAGATCTGCACCTCGACATGCTCCGATGGCTTTGTAATCCACGTCGAAACCAGGTCGCCCCCGTTTCTTCATCGACAAATGCCGAGCGCCGATTATATCGCAACCGGGGCAGACTTTCCCCAGAAAATCAGGTAGATAAGCAGATCCTGATCAGCGGTTCAGTTTCATCAGGCGGTGTGCATCGCGATCCCACTCACGCTGGCGGATGCTGGCCCGTTTGTCGTGCTGTTTCTTTCCCTTAGCGAGAGCAATTTTCAGTTTGGCCCGGCCGTTCTTCCAGTAGAGTGACAGGGGGACCAGCGTGTAACCCTTGCGCTCAACACCCCCGATCAGTTTGCTGATCTCGTCGCCATGCAGGAGGAGCTTGCGGGTACGGGTTGGGTCGGGCGAGATGTGGCTTGATGCGGCTGGCAGCGGCGAGAAATGCGCGCCAAAAAGAAATAGTTCACCTGCGCGGATGATCACGTAACCTTCTTTAAGCTGTGCGCGACCCTCCCGCAGACTTTTTACCTCCCACCCCTCGAGCACAAGGCCAGCCTCGAATTCTTCCTCGATGAAATAGTCATGCCACGCCTTTTTGTTGCGGGCAATACTGCTATCCGACTTGGCTTTACTTCCTGACATCTTGTTTGATTCCCGCTGGAGAAAACACTTTTGGCGTCACGCCCATTCTAAGGGTTTATTCAGCGTTTATGCCCTCGATCCGGTTCTATAATCAGGGTTTTCAAGGATTGAAGAAGCTCGGTGGCGAAAGTTCAACGCTCCCTGATCGTGCCGTATACGGCTCACGAGATGTATGTACTGGCAGGCGATGTCGACCGGTATGAGGAGTTTTTGCCTTGGTGCAGCGCATCCCGGATTCTTGAGTCCGAAGAAAACACCATCGTGGCCCAGGTCGACATCCGTTACAAAGGCTGGACGACGTCATTTACGACCCGTAACCATATGGATCTCGATTCAAGGATTCGGATGACCCTTGATGAGGGCGCTGCCTTTGAGTCACTGGAAGGGCTCTGGTATTTCAAATCACTGGACGCGTTGGCATGTGAAGTCAGGCTCGAAGTGGACTTTTCCCTATCGGGTCCGCTGGGCAACAAAATGCTCGGGCCAATCTTTAGCCGGATCTGCGCCGAACTCATTGATGCGTTTGTCGAGCGGGCCAAGGTGTTGTACGGAGAGCGCGCCTTTGCTTGAGATCACCGTTGTCTACGCGTTGCCGGAGCGACAGTTCCGCGAGGTGATAAATGTGGCGTCTGGGTCAACCGTGCGTGACGCGGTCCTTGTTTCGGGAGTCCTGGGGGTATTTTCAGAGATCGATCTTGAAACCGTTCCAGTCGGGATCTTCTCTCGTCGGGTCGAACTCGATACCCAACTCACAGATGGGGACCGGATTGAGATCTATCGGCGGCTGCAGTTGAGTCCTACGGAGGCGCGCCGCCTGCGCGCGCAGCGAAAAAAGGTCAGTCGTCCGAAGGGGTGACTTTGTCCCAGAGTTGTGAGAAGAAGCCGGGGCTGTCCTCCTCCAGATCGGGCTCGATAGCCCCCGGCAGTCCCGCGCCTTCCACCACGGTTCGCAACACTTGGTCATTTTCAAACCACACACTCAATCGATACTTGGTCACCAGTTCTCCTTTGGCTGGATCGAGGCTATAGAAGTAATCCCATCGTTCTGCGTGGAAAGGGTCCTCGATGAGTGGGGTTCCTAGGATAAACCGGACCTCATTACGAGATGTACCAGGGGTGATCTTCTCGATCTGCTCCGCGCTGATGACATTGCCCTGTTGAATTTCCACCCGATAACTGCGAACGCAGCCATTTAACGTCAATAGTGACGCTCCGATGATGAGGTAGAGCGCAGCCTTCAGTAGGCGAATACGGGAGATGGACATGAGTTGAATCATAACGGATGGCAGTTTCGTCAGGGGCAGCTATGTAGTCGGCAGCGTCTTCTGCATCGCAATCTCATCACAGTGGTCGAACTTCGGGCAGGTGACACAGACGCCGAACACCTTTTCCGGAAGGCTTTCCATCGCAACAATCTGGTAGCCGAGTTTACGGAAAAACCCCGGCACGTAGGTGAGGGCAATAATGCGGGTGAGCCCGAGTTCCTGAGCCATTTGCTCGATCTCATCCACCATTTTCTGCCCGAGACCATGGCCATGATGATCCGGGTGGACAGCGAGGCTACGGACCTCACCAAGTTCCCGGGAAAACAGTTCAAGGGATCCGCAACCGCTAACCTCTCCATTGTTTTCGGCAACCACAAACCGTTGCAGGTGTTCACCGATCTCGTCTGTCGAGCGGGCGAGCAACCGCCCATCGTCAGCGTAGTCTCGGAGCAGCGCATGTATTGTCGGCACGTCTGTCGTTGTGGCGGCGCGAATCAATGCGGTCATATCAGAGCCCGGGAAAGTAATTCTTCGGCGTGCGCGCGGGTTTTGGCAGTAATTTCGACACCCCCGAGCATACGTGCCAGTTCTTCGATGCGGCCCGGCGAATCCAGAGGCTCCAATTCTACCTGGGTCTCATCACCTGATAAGCGTGTGACGCGAAGATGATGCTGCCCTTGAGCGGCCACCTGGGGCAGGTGTGTAATGCACAGGATCTGTTGAGTCTGCGCCAGTGATCTGAGTTTCTGACCGACAATCTCCGCGACCCGACCGCCAATTCCGACATCAACTTCATCATAGATGCACGAGGGTGTCGGTGTCGTTTGTGCAACGGTAAACTGAATGGCAAGGCTGACCCGTGACAGTTCGCCACCGGATGCGGCGCGCTCAAGTGGCGCAAAGGCAAGGTCGGGTGCCGATTGCAACTCGAAATACACGTTCTCAAGCCCGTGGGGACTTCTCGTATCGGCATGTTCTTTTTGCAGTGTCACCCGGAACCTGGCAGCCTCGAGCCCGAGTGACGGTAACTGGGCATTGACCGCCTTCGCGAGGTCGTCTGCCGCGTCACTACGAGCCTTGGAAACTCCCCGCGCTTGTTTGTCGTATTGTTGCTGCGCTTTTTGTAGCTGTTTTTCAAGAGCTTCCGGGTTGTTTATTGCAGTGCTCAGTTTCAAAAGATCCTGCGCCAGCTCTTCCCATAGAGATTTCAGGGTCTCAGGGGCAACCCGGTATTTGCGACCTGCGTCGTGCAGCATACGAAGACGCTGATTGATTCTCTCGAGTTCATCGGGTTCCAGCGTGTAGTTATCGCAGTATCGCTGAAGTTCTCCGACCGTATCGGTGAGCTGGGTATTGATACTTTCGATCTGATCTGCGAGCACACGAAGACGAGCGTCATAGGCGGCAAGTTCACTTAGCCGACCGGCCGCTCGGGTTAATACTGCGGATACAGAAACCTCTTCTGCCTGGTCAAGCTCCTGGAGCAGTTGCCACGCGCCTTGTGCCAGTTCTTGGGTATGGGAAAGACGCGTGTATTTTTCACCAATCTGTTGGAACTCATCTGGATCAGGAGCAAGGGCTGTGAGTTCGTCAACCTGGTGGCGAAGGAGTGATTCACGCTCTCGGCGGGCATCCATGCCAGACTGGACCTGGTCGAGTTCAGTGGTGAGGTGTGCCACCTCCGCAGCCGTTGCTGCCAACGCCTGGACGTCACCCGAGATTCCTCCACTGTCATCCAATACCCTCCGCTGTACGTCGCGCTGCAGCAGTCGGTGATGTTCGTGCTGGCCATGAATATCGGTGATCAACGCGCCCAATTCACGCAGTGACTGTATCGGCACGGGGCGACCGTTGATGAAACCACGCGAAGCTTTCTCAGGGTAAACTGTTCTTCGAAGAGTGCACTCTCCCTCCTCACCGTCGAGTTCCATTCGTGCAAGCCACTCGCAAGCCGGTCCAAGATTACCGATATTGAAATCCGCCTGAATCTCTGCACGGTTGGAGCCGCTACGAACCAGATCGCCCGATGCCCTTCCGCCGAGCAGCATAGCGAGCGCATCGACCACGACCGACTTGCCTGCGCCGGTCTCTCCGGTGATTACCGTTAAGCCGGGCTCGAAGGTGATCTGGACATGTTTGATGACAACGAAATCACGGACATCGATCCAGTTGATCATAGCGGTCTGCCAGATCAGCCCCAACCCAGTTTGGAATGCAGTACTTCGTAATGACTATGACCTTTGATCCGCACCAGGCGTGCCGAAAGATCAGCCGGCGTGATCGTGAGACTTTCACCTGTATGGACCACGGCGAAATCGAGGCCATCGACAAAGGTGTGGCCTTTTTCGTTATCTGATTCGACAAAATCAATTTGGATGTCGGAATATCGGTCGAGGACGATCGGCCGTTGCCCCAGCGTATGTGGGCAGATCGGTGTCAAGACAATCGCGGGGAGGAGTGGGTGCAAGATCGGTCCGCCGGCAGATAGGGCGTAGGCAGTTGAACCGGTGGGAGTTGCAACAATTACGCCATCGCCACGCACCCGGCCGATGGGTTCACCATTGACCCGGGTATCGAACTCGATCATTTTGCCGGTTGCACCCTTGGAGAGGACCACATCATTGAGCGCCAGACGCTCATCCCGGATCACCCCGTCTCGGGTCAGGCCGGCTTTGAGCATCATGCGTTCCTCGATCTCAAATTCACCTTCAAGCATAAGATCGAGATCGGTTCGGAAGGTATCAGCGGGAATATCAGTGAGAAAGCCCAATCGGCCCATGTTGATACCGATCACAGGCAGGCTCACCCGGGCTAGTGCACTCGTTACGTGCAGCATCGTGCCGTCGCCACCGACAACAATGCCGAGATCGATCGTTTCCGCCAGGGGTTGGCCGCTGTCCTCGACGCGCAGCCCCGCGATCTCCTGATGCGTGGTGTCACCGAGGAAAACAGACCGGCCCCGCTGCTCGAGGTGCTCGCGGATCTCGTTCAAGGTCGCTTTGACCGCCACATCCTGATATCGCCCGAAGAGGCCGATTGATCTGAAAATCATAATTTTTTACGGTAACCGACGGGTCATTCAGTTTTTTGCGTCGTCGAGAGGAACTGATTGTGGTGTAATCATCCAATGGTACGATTACACCGCAATCCCAAAGGCCTTTTGCCCGCATTTTACATTCATTTTCCGGCAGTAAGCTCGTGACAGAATCCGTTGATAATCTGCAACATCTGGAACTTAACGACCGGGCACATAATCTGCTGAAACTGCTGATCCGACGTTATGTTAGCGACGGGGAGCCTGTCGGCTCGCGGACGCTTTCGCGGGAGCCAGGTCTCGACCTCAGCGCGGCGACCGTCCGCAATGTGATGGCGGATCTTGAAGACCTCGGTCTGATTCGGGCGCCCCATACTTCGGCAGGCCGCGTACCCACCCAGTTGGGTTACCGGGTCTTTGTCAACAGCCTGCTTCAGGTGCAGGCCCCCGGGCGTTCCAGTTCCAAGGAAATCGTTGATGCGCTGGCCGGTGCAAAAGACACCGAGGAGCTACTGGAATCGGCTTCAGAGTTATTGTCGGACATTACGCAATATGCTGGCGTCATTATGTTGCCAGGTTCTGACAAAGCCAAACTTCGCCAGGTCGAATTCCTCGAGCTCTCGGAGGATCGGGTGTTGGCGATTCTGGTGACCGATGATGGACGTGTACAGAACCGCGTGATTTTTCTGGACAAGACTTTATCTGCGAGTGAACTCGTTGAGGCCGCTAACTTTTTCAACTCCCGTCACGCGGGCCTTACGCTGCACGAGGTGCGTCACCGATTGTTGCTGGATATGGAGCGGGACAGTGACGCAATGAATCGCATGATGCGTACGGCAGTCGAAATGGCGAGCCAGTTACTGGATGAAGAGCCAGCTGAAGAGGGGGTCGTTGTCAGCGGTGAGACAAAGTTGCTCGGCATCCCCGATTTTGATCAGTTGGGGAAACTTCGCGAGATCTTCGATACCTTCAAGACCAAACAGGACTTGTTGAACCTTCTAGACAAGAGCATGCGCGCCAGCGGTATCAGTATTTTTATCGGCGAGGAATCCGGTTACAGTGCCCTGACCGATTGCAGCGTGGTCACCGCTCCGTACGAGGATGAAGGTCGCTGTATCGGCGTCATTGGCGTGATTGGGCCAACGCGGATGGCCTATGAGGAGGTGATCCCGGTCGTTGATATCACGGCCCGGGTCCTCGGTAGCGCGCTTCGCGGACTGCACTGAACCGGATTCGCTCCGGCTTTATTGGACGGGCTTGAAAAACCCGCTTCTATCCCCAGATATTGGCTTCAACCCAGTTGCGGCCAGACCTCAGGAGAGAGATTTCGTTTATGACTGCCGGCAGACCAGAAAATCCGACCGACGAAGTCCAAGAGGACAACGTGAGCGAACCCCTTGAAGCCTCAGCCGATATGGCTGAGCCAGGACTCACCCCAGATGAAGCAAAAGATGGGGAAGCGGGAGAAAACGATGACACTTCCGCTGCGCCCGATGAGATCGACGTGCTGCGGACTGAAAACGCACAGCTGCGAGATGAATACCTGCGAGCTCATGCGGATGCTGAGAATGCTCGAAAACGGGCCCAGACCGAGATCAGCAATGCCCGGCGATTTGCCCTGGAAGGTTTTGCAAGCGAGCTGCTGAATGTTCGCGATAGCCTGGATCTTGCGCGGTCCGTCGATCTTGAGGGGGCCGAGGGCGTGGTGGAGCGGATGGTCGAGGGGCTGGAATTGACCCTCAGGCAACTGGACTCCGCGTTCGAGCGCTTTTCTATATTTGAGATCAACCCCGAGGTTGGTGACAAGCTCGACCCGGATTCGCATCAGGCAATGACGCTCGCACCCTCGGGTGAGGTTGAGCCTAACCACATCTGTCAGGTTATCCAGAAGGGGTACCGACTGCACGACCGGCTGCTGCGTCCGGCGAGAGTAATTGTGGCGAAGGCGCCGGATGGCGATGACGGAGGGTGAAAAACCCGCGTTGGGTGCTTGAAAACCCCAGCATTATCCCCACTTTACTAGTAGTTTGAGATTATTACGGTACGCCCCAGTACCGCTTTTGAGGACAAAAACATGGCAAGCATCATTGGAATTGACTTGGGCACCACGAATTCGTGTGTGGCTGTGATGGATGGCGGGAAGCCCAAAGTTCTGGAGAACAGCGAAGGGGATCGGACGACACCTTCGGTTGTGGCTTTCAGCGACGATGACGAAGTGCTTGTTGGTCAGTCTGCCAAGCGCCAGGCGGTTACCAATCCGCACAACACTATTTTTGCGTCCAAGCGCCTTGTTGGACGTAAGTTCGATGAGGAGGTGGTACAGCGTGATCTGGACCTAATGCCGTATCAAATCGTTAAAGCCAAAAACGGCGATGCGTGGATCGAGGCCAAAGGCAAGCAGATGGCGCCGCCCGAGGTATCCGCACGTGTGCTTCAGAAAATGAAGCAGACAGCCGAAAGTTATCTGGGTACCGAAGTTACCGAGGCGGTTATTACCGTGCCGGCCTATTTTAATGATTCGCAGCGCCAAGCCACTAAGGATGCTGGCCGGATCGCGGGGCTTGAAGTCAAACGAATCATCAATGAGCCCACCGCGGCTGCCCTGGCTTACGGGCTCGAAAAACAGCAGGGCGATCGGAAGATTGCAGTGTACGACCTCGGGGGCGGAACCTTCGACATCTCCATTATCGAGATCGCCGACGTCGACGGTGAGCACCAGTTTGAAGTGCTCTCAACTAACGGTGATACTTTCCTCGGGGGCGAAGACTTCGACCGCCGGCTGATTGATTACCTGGCGGACGAGTTCAAGAAGGACCAGGGAATGGATCTGCGCGGTGACCCGTTGGCCATGCAGCGGCTGAAAGAGGGCGCTGAGAAAGCCAAAATAGAGCTCTCCTCGAGCTCACAGACCGAGATCAACCTGCCTTACATTACGGCAGACCAGAGCGGCCCCAAGCACCTTAACTTGAAACTGTCTCGGGCGAAATTTGAGTCGCTGGTGGATGATCTGATCAGCCGCACCATTGATCCGTGCAAGACCGCGCTTCAAGATGCAAACCTTTCGGCTTCCGATATTGATGACGTACTCCTGGTTGGTGGTCAGATCCGAATGCCCAAAGTGCAGGACGCGGTAAAGGACTTCTTCGGCCAAGATCCTCGACGTGACGTGAATCCTGATGAAGCGGTTGCCGTCGGTGCTGCCATTCAGGGCGGTGTGCTCGGCGGAGATGTTAAAGACGTGCTGTTGCTAGATGTGACACCGCTGTCGCTCGGCATCGAGACCTTGGGCGGCGTGATGACCAAGCTCATCGAGAAGAACACGACCATTCCTACCAAAGCGAATCAGGTATTCTCCACCGCCGATGACAACCAGACGGCGGTTACGGTTCATGTGCTGCAGGGAGAGCGCGAAATGGCGCAGCACAACAAGTCTCTGGGTCGTTTCGATCTTTCGGATATTCCTTCAGCGCCGCGGGGTATGCCGCAGATTGAAGTGACCTTCGATATAGATTCCAACGGCATTTTGCATGTCTCTGCCAAAGACAAGGCAACTGGAAAGGAGAACAAGATCAAGATTACCGCCGGTTCAGGCCTCTCTGATGAAGAGATTGAACGCATGGTCCAGGATGCCGAGACCCATGCCGAAGAGGACCGCAAGACACGTGAGCTGGTTGATGCACGTAACCAGGGCGAAGCGATGATCCATACGGTAAGAAAGACTCTTTCCGAAGCCGGCGACAAGGTGGAGGCCAGTGAAAAAGAGAGTATCGAAAGCGCTATTGCTGACCTTGAGGAGGCGCTCAAGGCCGAAGATGTTGCCGAAATCCAGGCTAAGACCAATGCCCTGATGGAGTCGAGCCATAAAATGGCAGAGCAGATGTATCAGGCACAGGACGATACGTCGGCGGGCGCTACAGATGCAGCTTCCGGAGCTGAGACGTCTTCCGGTGATGATGTTGTGGACGCAGAATTTGAAGAGGTTAAAGACAAGAAAGACGACTAAGCGTTTCCAGGGCGGGCCCTTCAATGCAGGGCCCGGTCGGGAGCGCATCAGCAGGGCCGGCATGTGGAAGTGCCGGCTTTTGCCGTTGATCAGGTTTTAAAATAAAGGAAATACTAGGCGGAGTTATGGCGAAACGGGATTATTACGAGGTGCTAGGTGTTGAGCGTGCGGCATCCGAGGCCGATCTCAAAAAGGCCTATCGCCGGCTCGCCATGAAATACCATCCGGACCGTAATCCGGATGATGAGGCCGCAGAAAAATCCTTCAAAGAGGCGAAGGAGGCCTATGAGGTTCTGGCAGATTCGCAGAAACGTTCAGCCTATGATCAGTTCGGCCACGCGGGCGTAGATTCTTCTGGGGGTATGGGCGGCGCGGGTCCCGGGGCGGCAGGATTCGGCGATATCTTCGGCGATATCTTCGGCGATATTTTTGGTGGAGGCGGCAGGCGGGGCGGGGCAGGTCGGGGCGCAGATCTGCAGTACACGCTGGAACTTTCCCTCGAAGAAGCCGTTCATGGTTCCGAGTCGCGCATACGTATCCCCTCACAGGTCCGTTGCGATACCTGTAGCGGCTCTGGCGCCCGGCCGGGTACCTCTCCCACGGCCTGCGCGACCTGCAACGGACAGGGCCAGGTGCGGATGCAACAGGGATTTTTCTCAATTCAACAGGCTTGCCCCGATTGCCGTGGCCGCGGTACGGTGATTCAGTCCCCTTGTGGCGACTGCAGTGGAAGCGGAACCGTTCAAAAAACCAAGACGCTTCAGGTGAAGGTGCCTGCCGGAGTGGATGATGGTGATCAGATCCGTCTCGGGGGCGAGGGGCAGGGCAGCGCGACCAGCGGAAGTGGTGACCTTTATGTTCAGATCCGTATCCGTCAGCACCCCATCTTCTCCCGTGACGGCGATAACCTGTATTGCGAGATGCCGGTCAGCATCGCTATGGCGACCCTCGGCGGTGAAATCGAGATCCCCACCTTGAGTGGACGTGCTCAGCTCAAGGTTCCCTCGGAAAGTCAATCGGAGCGGGTCTTTCGATTGAAGGGTAAAGGCGTACGTAATGTGCGATCGAGCGCGGTTGGCGATCTTTTCTGCAAAATCAAGATTGAGACCCCGGTGAATCTAAGTCGAAAGCAACGAGAGCTCCTGCGCGATTTTGATGACATGCTAAAGGCTGGTGGCGAGCGCCACTCGCCTCGGGAAAGCTCCTGGTCGGACCGTCTCAAGAGTTTCTTCACTACCTCCTGATCAGTCCGTCACGGTTGGAAAGCAAGGCGGAACCACCCCCAATGGTAGGTTATGTGTCCTGTCGGGATGCAATTCAGTTATCCTTATGGTTTCTGTTGCGAGCACATTTCGGCCCCACCACTTGATTACCGTCACCCAGACTTCCTTGCCAGGTGTTGTTATCGTGGAGCCGCGCGTATTTGATGACGAGCGCGGCTTTTTCATGGAAAGTTTCAACGCCCGGGATTTTGCCGATGCGGGACTTCCCACAAGTTTTGTTCAGGACAACCACTCTCGCTCTACCCGCGGGGTGCTGCGCGGCCTTCACTATCAGTACCCAAGCTGGCAGGGCAAACTGGTCCGGGCGCTCGTTGGGGAGATTTTCGATGTGGCAGTGGATATCCGGCAGAGTTCCCCCCATTTTGGTGAGTGGTTTGGGTTAACCCTCTCGGCCGAGAATCGGAAACAGTTGTATGTCCCTCCGGGTTTTGCACACGGGTTCTGTGTGCTGAGCGATGTATCGGAGATGGCCTACAAGTGCACTTCTCTTTACGTGCCTGCCGATGACGCGGGGGTGCTTTGGAACGATCCAAACATCGGAATTGAGTGGCCAATGAAAGATCCGATCCTGTCTGACAAAGATACGGTCGCGCCCGCGTTAGCCGAGTTGCCCGAGCTGTCTTTCGGAGATTAGGCGGTGAATATTCTGGTGTTCGGTCGGGTCGGTCAGTTGGGTTCTGCGCTCGCCGAACTGCTGCCAAGCCATCACGAGGTCACCTTTCTAGACCAGCCGGAAGTGGATCTCTCGCAGCCTGATAGCGTACCGGATTTGATAGCTGAACATGCGCCGGCGCTCGTGATTAACGCTGCTGCCTACACTGCGGTGGATAAAGCTGAATCTGAGCCTCAACTCGCGCAGTTGATCAACGCCGATGCACCGGCAGCCATGGCGAAGTCCTGTCGGATCCGCGAGATTCCGCTGATCCATTATTCCACCGACTATGTCTTTGACGGCAGTGCGTCGGCACCGTATACAGAAGATGCGGTGGTCGCACCGACCAGTGTGTACGGCAAAACTAAGCTTGAAGGCGAGCAGGCAGTGGCCGGAGAAACCGATCGCCACATCATCTTGCGCACGGCATGGCTGTACTCCCATATCGGACACAATTTTCTCAAGACGATGCTGCGGGTTGCCTCAGAGGGTAAGCCACTGCGTGTAGTGGATGATCAGATGGGGTCTCCAACCTTCGCTTGGGACCTTGGCATGGCCAGTGTGGCTGCGGTGGATGCGCTCGAGAAACGCCGCGAGGATGTTTACGGAATTTTCCATGCCACCAACTCCGGGGTCACCAGTTGGCATGGCTTTGCACAGAAGATCTTTGAGTTTGCCGGAATCGAGAAGGTTGATCTCAGTGGAATCCCTACCGAGTCGTATCCAACACCCGCGCCTCGTCCGGCGTACTCCGTCCTCGATTGTAATCGCTTGCATCAGGTACTTCAGGTGCAAATGCCCGACTGGCAAGATGCCCTGTTTCGGTGTATTAACCGTCTCCGACGATAGGCCGGATGCGCGCCGAACCGCTACGAATCCTGGCTGTGGATACGGCCACCGAATCCTGTTCTGCCGCGTGCCTGGTTGGAGCCGAGATGCATCAACGCAGTGCGCTGGATCCACAAGGGCACTCCCAGCTGTTGCTTGGCATGATTGAAGAGGTGCTGAGTGAAGCCGGCGTTTTGCGCGATGATCTAGATGCGATTGTTTACGATGCTGGGCCAGGGTCCTTCACGGGCATTCGCATTGGTGCCGGGGTTGCCCAGGGAATTGCGCTGGCCCTTGAGAAACCGTTGTTTGCGATTTCCTCTCTGATGACGCTGGCGGAGGCGATGGCTGGAGAAGTCGGGCCAAACGATCGGATTCTGGCAGCCATTGATGCCCGGATGGAACAGGTGTACTGGGGCTGCCTGGAGCGTAACGAAGCAGCGCTGGGGGGTTGGCGTTGGCACAAGCCGCCTCGGGTCAGCGATCCGGAGACCGTGAGTGCATTTGCCACCGGATGCATCGGTACTGGCAGCGGCTGGGATCGCTATTCGACGATCTTCCAGAAAAATGACGAGATTGTCTGGCGCTCAGGGAAGTTTCCCCACGCATCATCGGGAGCGCACATCGCCAGACGCTTACTAGACCAGGGTGCCTCGGGTGAATGGCGCGACGCCGCGCCGGCCTATATTCGCAATGATGTGACGGGTTAACTTTGAGGGGCTAAAGCAGATGGAGACTGAGCTCACTATATTCGTTGAATTACAATACTGCCCAGCCGTCCGGGGTATCGGCAGTAGTTTGCGCTGACAGGTAGGGGCCCGAACCAGGTGCCTCCCCAGTTGCCGGTCAATGTATTCGAATCCCCGGCCATCGTAAAGCTCATCGTATAGGTTGTAGTATCTTCCTCTTCCTCTCCCTCGGCATCGACCGTCGTCAGCGTTTCATCTACGGTCATGGTCAGGACGACACTACCTGAATTACTGTTTTCCTGGTCAGCAGTCAGTGGGTTGTCCCCGGAACTGTTGGCAACTAATTGAGCCGCGGTACCGGTCATCTGCGACACAGAATACCCTGTGAAGCAACTGTTCGGCCCAAACGTGACCATATTTCCTGATAGGGTGCCACCGTTATCTGACAGTGTCATTGAAATCAGCGCTTCCCCATAAATTGTGTCCTTTATGGTGCCTGACCACTGCCCGGTCACATTAAAGGTCTGGTTATAGACTCCGCCACTACTGCCCCCGCTACAGGCGGCCAACCCGGCTAAAGCCAGTATTGCCACCAGGATTCGGGTAATGGGTTTTGGGATCTTCATGGCGTTGGCGAACAAATTCGTCACGTAGATACTCTACCCGATCTTAGGTCTCGGGCCCATGGCACGGTTCGGAGCTTGACAGCATTTTCATCGTAGCGGCTTTCACCGGGCATCGTCGGCTGATTACCCCAGAAGTTGTTTTTTCAGTTCCTCGTTAACGGCTTGCGGATTGGCCTTGCCTGAGGTTACTTTCATCACCTGTCCCACCAGAAAGCCGATTATTTTTCCTTCGCCGGCGCGCACCTGTTCGGCCTGTTCGGGGAAAGCTTGAATCACTTTACTCACGGCCCCGGTGATTGCATCGGAATCCGTGATTTGGGTCAATCCCTTCTTTTCAATCACAGTATCGACATCGCCGCCGCCTTCGCCATCCCAAAGGGCGGCAAAGACCTGTTTGGCTATCTTTCCGGAGACGGTATTGTCGCGGATCCGCTGAATCAGCTGACCCAGCATGGTAGGTGTCACCGGGCTTTGGGTGATCAAAAGATCGCTTCTGTTGAGCCAGGACATCAGTTCGCCGTTGACCCAGTTTGCGGTCAGACGCGATTCACCCCCTACCTGTTCCAGGACGGATTCGAAATAGTCGGCAATCTCGGTTTGTGATGTCAGTTGGGCCGCGTCATCTTCGCTCAGTTGATACTCTGAAATAAATCGGGCCTGTCTTGCGTCGGGCAGTTCCGGCAACTGTGCGCGGAGTTGGTCGAGGTCGGTCCCACTGATGACCAGCGGTGGCAAATCCGGGTCAGGAAAGTATCGGTAATCATGCGCCTCTTCTTTGCCGCGCATCGAGCGGGTGAGATCCGCATCCGGATCGTACAGGCGGGTTTCCTGCACAATCGTACCACCCGTTTCGATGACGGAAGTTTGTCGATCGATTTCATAATGCAGGGCCCGTTCCACGAAGCGGAAGGAGTTAATGTTCTTGAGTTCGGCTCGGGTCCCGAGCACGGTTTCACCCCGAGGCCGGATTGATACATTGGCATCACAGCGGAAGGATCCTTCCTGCATGTTGCCGTCACAGATCTTGAGGGTCCTGACGAGCGCGTGGAGTTTCTTGAGATAGGCAACGGCTTCAGCAGGAGAACGCAGGTCTGGTTCGGAGACGATTTCGAGCAGCGGCGTGCCCGCGCGGTTTAGGTCGATTCCCGTCATGCCGTGAAAGTCCTCATGAAGTGACTTCCCGGCATCCTCTTCAAGATGGGCCCGGGTGATTCGAATGATCTTATTACCTTCCTCTGTGGCAATCTCAAGGCTGCCTCCGCTGACAACGGGGATCTCATACTGACTGATCTGGTAGCCTTTAGGCAGATCCGGGTAGAAGTAGTTTTTTCGTGCAAAGACGGACACGGGATTGACCGTTGCGCCCACTGCAAGCCCGAATGTCGCGGCCATGAGTGCAGCCTCGCGGTTCATCACGGGGAGCACCCCCGGAAGGCCGATATCGACTGTACAGGCCTGGGTGTTGGCCGAAGCCCCGTAGGCAGTGGAAGACCCTGAAAAGATCTTGCTTTGTGTCATCAACTGCACGTGGACCTCAAGGCCAATGACGCATTCAAACTCCATGCTCAAAACCCCGCCGGCACGCTCTGGTGCCAGTTGGTTTCCAATTGGAATTGGTGTGCGAGGCCCAGGAGGGATGCTTCATCCATGAACCGGCCAATCAACTGCATTCCCACCGGCAGTCCGGCGGCATCAAAACCGCAAGGAATCGACAACCCGGGCAGGCCCGCCAGATTGACGGTATTGGTGAAGATGTCGTTGAGATACATCGCCACGGGATCTTGGGTCTTCTCGCCGATCGGAAAGGCCGTGGTCGGACTGGTTGGTCCGATAATGATGTCACACTGTTCAAATGCCGTTGCAAAATCTTGCGCAATGACCCGGCGAATTTTCTGCGCCTTGAGATAGTATGCATCATAGTAGCCGGCAGACAGCGCGTACGTGCCGATCAGGATTCGGCGTTTGACTTCCTCGCCGAAGCCTTCCGCCCGCGAGTTCTCATAAAGATCCAGAAGTTCACCCGCGTCTTGAGAGCGATGACCGAATCGCACGCCGTCGAAGCGCGAGAGGTTTGACGATGCTTCGGCTGGCGCAATAACGTAATAGCAGGGAATCCCCGCGGCGCTGTTGGGTAACGAGACATCCACGAGCGTGGCGCCAAGACGCTCAAAGATGGCGACAGACTCACGGACCTTTTCAAGAATATCTCCCTGCACCGAGTCATCAAAAAATTCTTTTGGCAGGCCAAGCCGCAGCCCTTTCAGATCGATGCTAAGCATCGACGACAGTTCGGGAGCGGGCGCATCGATGGATGTGGAATCGCGCGGATCAAATCCCGCCATGCACCTCAGCATCAAGGCGGCGTCCTCGGCGCTTCGGGTGATCGGACCCCCCTGGTCAAGGGAGGAGGCGAACGCAATCATGCCGTAGCGTGAGACCCGTCCGTAACTGGGCTTAAGACCCGTCAGCCCGCAAAAAGCGGCGGGCTGACGGATAGATCCGCCTGTATCTGTTCCTGTTGCACCCGGAACCAGGCCGGCTGCCACCGCCGCTGCGGAACCGCCGGAACTGCCGCCGGGGACCCGCTTAGGGTCCCAGGGGTTTTTTACCGCCCCAAAAAACGAGGTCTCATTGGACGAGCCCATCGCAAACTCATCCATGTTGGTTTTACCGACGAGTACAACGCCTTCCTGGTCCAGGCGCTGTACAACTGTGGCGTCATAGGGCGAAACAAAAGTTTCCAGCATTTTGGAGCCGCAGGTCGTAAGCAGGCCCTTGGTGCAGAAGATATCCTTATGTGCGATGGGAATTCCTGTGAGGAGGCCTTGCTCGCCCTGGCCTAGGCGCTTGTCTGCTGCGGTGGCCGCGGCCATGGCACCGGGCTCGTCTATGGTGATAAATGCATTGAGATTTCGGTGTTCACTGATCCGGTCCAGACAATGACGCGTCAGCTCGGTGCTGCTGATCTGGCGTCGGCGCAGCATGTCGCGAAGCGCAGTTAGGCTATGCTCGTGAAACATGGGAAAGCCCTTCAGTTGCGGGTTATGCCGGTCACTGCAACCCCGGAGACGGGGTTATTCGATAACCCGGGGAACGAGGTACAGTCCTTCATCAACACGGGGGGCGCTTTTCTGCATGGTGGCGCGCTGGTCGGTTTCCGTGACCTTGTCTTCACGCAGTCTTAGTTGGATATCCTGCGGGTGTGCCATCGGTTCGATTCCGTCGGTATCGCAGTCATGCATCTGGGTGACTAAAGACAGGATACCCGAGAGGCCTTGCTGGTATCGCTCCAGTTCATCCGGAGCAACCCTGATTCGGGCGAGGTGGGCGACACGCTGGACGTCTTTTTCAGAAATTGACACTGGATTACTGGAACGCAAAAGAAGGGTTGTAATTATATCCCAGCCGTTAGGGGTATCGTGACGCCCTGTGATAGATTACCGGCTTCGCACCAGCCATTTTTTCAAGCCGCGGCGACTCATGGTACTCAAACGTCTTTTCGGATTTTTCTCCAATGACCTGGCGGTCGATCTGGGCACAGCCAATACATTGGTCTACGTGCCCGACCGAGGCGTTATCCTCAACGAGCCTTCGGTGGTGGCTATTCGTACCGGCTCCCTGGCGCCCGAGAAAACTGTTCTTGCAGTCGGACAGGAAGCCAAGATGATGCTGGGCCGCACGCCCGGCAATATCCAGGCGATCCGGCCGCTGAAAGAAGGGGTGATCGCGGATTTCACAGTCGCCGAAGTTATGCTGAAGTATTTCATCCGCAAGGTCCAGCAAAACCGCTTCTTTTCGTCGCCCAGAATCGTTATTTGTGTTCCCGGTGGGTCGAACCAAGTTGAGCGTCGTGCGATACGTGAATCGGCGATTACCGCCGGCGCCCGCGAAGTTTTCCTGATCGAAGAGCCGATGGCGATGGCTATCGGCGCCTCATTGCCGGTAGCGGAGCCCACCGGATCGCTGGTGGTCGATATTGGAGGGGGCACAACGGAAGTCGCGGTGCTTTCCCTTGGCGGGATCGTTTATGCGACGTCGATCCGCGTGGCCGGAGACACCTTCGACGAGGCGATTATCAATTACGTCCGCCGGCGCCATGGTCTGCTTATCGGCGAGGCGACGGCCGAGCGGGTTAAAAAAGCGATCGGCAGTGCCTGGGATGAGTCGGATCATCGTGAGATGGAGATCAAGGGGCGGGATCTTGCCCAGGGCATGTCCCATAGCCTCACGATTGGTAGTGATGAAGTCTACGAGGCCATTAGCGATTCACTTCGACAAATCGTCCAGGTGATCCGTGAGACCCTGGAAAATACCCCGCCGGAGCTTGCTGCCGATATCGGAGATCGTGGGATGGTAATTGCGGGCGGCGGCGCTTTGATTCGTGATATGGACCGGCGACTGATGCAGGAAACAGGATTGCCCGTCGTGGTGGCTGATGACCCGTTGACCTGCGTTGCTCGAGGCTGTGGCAGGGCGCTAGAGGAAATGAGCGCGCTGGGTGACGTCTTCACCCACGAGTAGAACCCGCCGCGTGTGTTTGCTAGCCTCCAGGCGGAGTTGGGGCCACCAGATTGAGGCCGGCCAGAATTCAGGAGTGACGCGATGGTGAAACGCGGACACAGTAGTGTCGTGCGCGGTCTCGGTCCCTACCTGCTGCTCTCTGCAGCGCTGATAACAGCATATCTCTATCTGGCACCCGTACGCACGGTGGCGCAGTCCGCTGCTGTCATCGGGATACCGATCCATTTTCTAGCTTCGCTGCCGAGCACGGCTCTGAGCGCGATGCAGGGCCATCTAACGACCACTGACCAGTTGCGCAACGAGTTTGAAGCGATGCGACAGCGCAATCTGATTCTGCGGACACGATTGCACCGCTTTGAATTCCTCGAAAACGAAAATGCCCGTTTGCGCGCACTGTTGTCCGCCACTCCTTCCGAGGCGGAGCAGGTAACGCTTGCCGTGCTGCTGGCCGTTAATCCGGATCCGGGTACGCTGACCGTATTGATCGACAAGGGCCGTGCCGATGGGGTTTTCCAGGGCCAGCCTGTGGTTGATGCGGGCGGCCTCATTGGGCAGGTAACCAAGCCTGGAGTGTTTCGCAGCAAGGTCAGTCTCATTACGCAGGAGGATCAGGCGGTTCCGGCCCAGGTGGCGCGCAGTGGACTCCGTACCGTGACCTATGGGGGGGGGCTTA
>JBMUHF010000259.1:0-1440 GCA_050302555.1 Arenicellales bacterium
GAGAATGGACCGCCGGGAGGCTTCCGTGGGATGAGCAGTGAATACCGGTCTGAAGTCCGCCCGGTTGACAAGATCGCCGATCTCAGTAGCGCTGACACCAGAATCGAGAAGGCTGCGAACTGTTTCTCCGAAGTGACTACCGGCCCGGGTACCGCCAACATTGAGATCCTCGATACGGTGCTCCTGTTCGGCAATATTGGCTAGGTGGAAGTAGACAGTGAAGGCTCGGACCAGATGAATGGCTCGATCACCGTCGAGACCGGCCAGCAGATCAGTGAGTTCGGCCGTGACTCCAGTTTGGGTGCTTGTCTGGCGGAGTCTCTGGGCAAGATGTCGTACCTCTTCGACGGTATCGAGGAGTTCCTTGCCGTGTTGGCGGATAAGGGTATCACCCAACTGGTGACCCAGTCGCCGGATGTCGGCGCGCAGTGCCGCGTCAGCGGTCTCGGCCCGCGTCGGGATAGCGTCATCAGGACAAGAGGTGTTTGCCATGGGCGCGACAGTACGGGCATTGCGAAAGTGATACAAGCAGAAAATTACCCCTCCCTGGAATTGGTGTGACACGGGAAGAGGCGCCGGTTTTCTGGATTTCCCTCTTTTACTTGGACCCTAAAGGGGTCACTTGCCCCATATCGCATAAGTCTTTCTTGATGCGGCTAATCAATAATCGCACTCATTACGGGCGGCAGTTCGCCGTATCCGTCTCGGTGCAAAAAGGGTGCTTGAGGTTTTCAACGCGGGCACAAGGTCGACTCTTGTTCTCTTCGTTTCGGTACCGGCGTTGGGCGGGTGTTGATCACTGTTTCTTGAGGCAGGAGATTCAGTGGTTACATCTCATTATGCAGGCGCTCGCCCGGTTAATGAGATCCTTCTAGTCGACCAGGTTGAGTTCCTTGCTGTAGCCAAAAAGGCCAGGCGTACCACCCGTATGGATAAAGAGGGTCGACTGGCTCTTTTCTATGTTGCGGACATGTTTTAGACAGGCCGCCATCGACTTTCCTGTGTAAACGGGGTCCAGCAGTAAGCCCTCGCGTCGCGCACAAAGATCTATCGCTTCAAGCGTCTGATCGTTTAGTTTGCCGTAACCGGGCGCAAAGGTCTCATCCGTTATCCTGACGTCTTCGGATGTTACGGGGTTATCCATATCCAGGAGTTTGGCGATCTCCCGACAGCGGTTGCTGATCCGCTCTTGTTGCAGTTCGCGGTTTCGCCGGACACAGACTCCGGTCACGGGTTTGAGCCAGTTCAGTGACCGCAATCCGAACAAAAGACCGGCATGTGTGCTGCCGCTTCCGGAGGCGACGAAGATATGGTCGATTTCATCCTCCAGATCACCTAACTGATCCAGAATTTCTTCGGCGGCCCGCACATACCCTAACGCACCAAGCGGCGGGTGACCGGGGGCCAAAGGGATGATATAAGGCTGTCTGCCGGCCGAGC
>JBMUHF010000260.1:0-5020 GCA_050302555.1 Arenicellales bacterium
GCCAGGAGAAATGCACAACCCGGTTGGCACACCCAGGCTGGAGATTTTATAATTTCTTCACCCCCGTCGGTTTAACTGCCACCGGACCCCAGTACTAACACCCGAGACCGATCCGATGCCAAATTACACTGCTCCTTTGAATGATCTGCGCTTTGCGCTGGATCTTGCTGGCCTCAAAGAGGTCGCCTCGTGGCCGGGGTTCGAAGACGCCAGCGAAGACCTGACTGATGCTGTCCTTGATGAGGCAGCAAAGTTCGCGTCCAACGTGCTTGCGCCGATTAACCGGGCAGGAGATCAGAGTGGGCCCACCGTTGAGGATGGTGTCGTCACCACGTCACCGGCGTGGCGGCAGGCATACACACAGTTTAGTGAGGGGGGTTGGACGGGCCTGGTTCTTGATCCGCAATACGGCGGCCAAGGGTTGCCGCAAACCTTGGCCTGTGCCGTACAGGAGATGTGGGATGGCGCCAATATGGCGTTTGGACTGTGTCCCATGCTTTCCCAGACCGCTGCCGAAGCGATTTTTCTTAAGGGCAGCGACGAACAAAAAGCCCAATATCTTCCGGCGATGGTTTCAGGCAGGTGGACCGGCACAATGAATCTTACCGAACCCCAGGCAGGTTCTGACCTTGCGGCAGTGCGTACCCGTGCGGTGCCCTGTGATGAAGGTCATTACCTGCTGAGCGGGCAGAAGATCTACATAACCTATGGGGAGCACGATCTTTCAGAGAATATCATCCACTTGGTGCTGGCCCGCACGCCAGACGCGCCTGAGGGTGTTAAGGGTATCTCGCTTTTCATTGTGCCCAAATACATTTTGAATGCAAAAGGCGAGCCCGGCGAGCGCAATGACGTGCAGTGCGTTTCGCTAGAACACAAGCTCGGCATTCATGGCAGCCCGACGGCAGTTCTGTCTTACGGGGATGAGGGCGGTGCTGTGGGCTATCTCGTCGGCGAAGAAAACCGCGGTCTGGAATACATGTTCATTATGATGAACCGGGCCCGGCACGCGGTCGGGATTGAAAGTTACGCGATTGCCGAGCGCGCCTATCAGCGCGCGCTGAACTTTGCCCGCGATCGGGTCCAGGGCCGAGCCGTCGGTGAGGTCAGCGCCGAGCGCAAGGCGATTGCGCGACATCCCGATGTGCAGCGAATGCTGCTCAGTATGCGAAGCCGAATTGAGGCGATGCGGGCGCTTTCGCTTTTCGCCGCGGCGGCTGCAGATCGCGCGAGCCATCATCCGGATGCTGACGAGCGGGACCTTGGCCAGCGCCGTGTAGAGGTCCTGACGCCGGTCGTTAAGGGCTGGAGTTCCGAGGTGGGTAATGAGATCACGGGACTGGGCCTTCAGGTGCACGGCGGTATGGGATTCATTGAAGAGACGGGCGCTGCCCAGCATTATCGTGATGCGCGGATCACTACTATCTATGAAGGGACGACGGGAATCCAGGCGGCGGATCTGGTTGGTCGCAAGCTGCTGCGTGATGGGGGTGGCATGGTTAATGAAATTATTGATTTGATGCGGGCGGATCTTTCTGCCGTAGCGGGCAGCCCGGGGGAAGCGTCTCAAGAAGTGGGCATTGCCGCACTGAGTCTTGTCGAAAGTCTCTCAAATGCCACTGCGACCATTTTGGAAAGCGCCACTCGGGATCCGAGAAGCCCGTTTCATAAGTCTTTCGACTATCTTATGTTGTTCGGAGTGACGGCGGGTGGATGGCAGATGGCCCGTGCGGCCAAAGCGGCCCAGGAAATGCTGGACGCTGGCGACGGGGATTCGGACTTTTGCCAGGCCAAAATCCTGAGCTGTCTTTACTATGCACGCCAGGTTCTCCCACAGGGTCGTGCACATGCAGAGGCAATCCAGGCGCAGGATCTACCGGCGGAAGCGCTTGATCAATGGGTAGCCTGACCTCACGCGAGTTTTAATCCGTTGGCAATGGACCGCTCTGGCTTCGCCAAGACCACCGACCCGTCTTCTTGTGGAAAGCCCGTGACGAGGCATTGGGACCGGACAGGTCCGATCTGCTTCGGCGGAAAATTCACGACTGCTATTACCTGAACCCCCACGAGACTCTCCGGTTCGTAAAGATCGGTGATCTGTGCACTGGATTTGCGTATTCCGATCTCAGGGCCGAAATCAACATGCAAGATATAGGCAGGTCGGCGCGCCTCCTTGAACACCTCTGCAGACACGATAGTGCCGACCCGGAGGTCGACCCGCTCAAAATCATCCCAGGCAATGGTTTCCATGACGTTTCCTTGAAAGGGGTGTAAATCAGTCAGTGGCGCCGCCGCCAAGATTGAGCGCGCGGCGAATGGATCGATAGTCTGCCGGAATCTCGGGGGGATCGCCGGCAATGCCGTGAGTCCGCAGCCAGTCTGCAAGAGGCCGAAGCAGTGGCTCATCAAGATGCATTTGCAATAGACTCAGAACGCGGGGAATATGGGCGAGGTAGTTCGGTTTGTTATCCCGAAGAGCGAGCCGACTGAATATGCCGGCAACTTTACAGTGCCGCTGTGCAGCAAGTATTCGGTACCAGAGTTTGAAGTTCTCCATTTCCAGAAGAGGCATTGCTTGGAAATACCGCTGTTGCATCTGTTCGGCAAGCGACGGAGGAAGATCCCGACGTGCGTCTTCCAGGAGAGACATCAGATCGTAGGACATCGGTCCGATCAGTGCATCCTGAAAATCCAGAAGGCCTACTGTGTGAAGTGGCGCGGCTGCCGGGAGGCGTATCAGGTTGTCGACGTGAAAGTCCCGCAGCACCAGCGAGATGGCTGGCGTCGGCAGTGAAGCGAAGACTTGCTCCCAGATTTGGCAGTAACGATTCCGGTCTTCAGCGGCAATGGGTTTGCCAAAGATCAGCGGCAGGAACCAGTCGGGCAGAAGAATGGCTTCCGCCATAAGGGTATCGAGGTCATAAGGCTTTAGTGTGTCAAGGAAAGCATTGGGCTGTCGGTGAAGATGTGTCAGAAGATCTATTGCCTGCGCATAAAGTTCATCAGGCGCCACTCCTGCATCCAGGAGTCGGGTAAAGGTCTGATCTCCGAAGTCCTCAATGAGTGCGAATCCGTGGGCCACGTCGGAACGCAGGACGGCCGGTGGCCGCAGTCCAAGATCGGTGAGATGTTTACCGACATCAAGCCATGCCGTGAGATTTTCAGTCTGGGGAGGGGCATCCATCAGTAGCCAGCCGTGTTCACCGTCATCGAGTCGGAAATATCGACGGGACGAGGCGTCCTGCTGCATCGGGACGAGACGGCTGTCAGTAAAATCCGTCTCAGATAAAAAAGCCCGTCGCTGGGCGTCTCGCGCAGGGAACGAATTCATCAGGGATCAGGCTTGGACGGTCAGTAATGGGTGGGATCAGAAGATACCATGCAGACACCAGTTGCCGCTGTCGAGATCACGGAATACCCACGTCTTTAAAGCGGCGGTTCTGGCATGGTAGTAATCACGGCGGATGGACTGGCTGTCCCACCAGCCGCTGCAAATACGTTCGCGTTGACGCTGCAGGAGGAGTGTCTGATCTCCCAGAACGAGTTGCCCCTGTGATATCCGTACAGAGTGGGGCGTTTCCAGCAGCCAGAGTGGTCGCTGTGCGCCATGCGATAAAGTGCTGGTTTCTCCGACTTTGCAGTGGCCCCAGGCTTTTTCAGGCCGGTGATCTGGTTGTATGCAAAGGCCCTGTACAGCGTGTCGCCCGAGCCGGTTCTGCAGGCGCTCAACCAGTGATGCCCCGTGTTCTGTTGCTTTGGGCAGAATCGAAAAGATATCTTCGCTGGATGAAGGCAGCGGCGCAAAACGGTTGGCCTTCAGCCCAAGATGGGTAATGACATCCTTCGTCTTAAATTTTTCAAACGCTAACCGGGAGAGCCTCAAGAGACGGATGGCGTCTCGATGTGGATGCGTCAGGTATACCGGAATTCGATGTGACAGATCAGACTCATTGACAAGATGCCATTCGAGTTGCTCAGCCAGAATGTGATTCTGGGTCAGGTGGGCCTGCAGTTTTCCCAGCAAGACCTCCATAAAAGGTACAAGCTGCTCGGTACTGGCAATGCCGGTATCAAATACGATCCTCTGGCGGAATGTGGGCAGTGGTGTGATTGTGTTCTGCGGATCGGGCTGCCGCCCCAGCAGCTTATCCAACCGCTGCATAAGATCCGGACCCAGCCGCCGGGCTAGCCCGTCTCTGGGCAGGCGCAGCAGATCACCCAGCGTGCTAACACCAAACCGATTCAGTGCGCGTTGTCTTTTGGCATCGGTGACCAGCGCTTGTGCTGGCAGTTCACGTATGGCGGAGTGGATATGCTCTTTGGCAGTTATACATAGTGATTTTCCGGTGCGCGCGCACAGTATTGCACTGGCGGGCGTGGGCATTATGCTGACGCAAGGGAATAGCGCCTCGGAAGTAATCCACGACCGGATTTGTTCGAGAAGTTGTGTGACACCGCCAAAAAGACGTGTACTGCCGGCAATGTTCAGCAGCAGACTATCTTCAACAATGCTGACAGCAGGTGTCCAGTTGCTCGCCAGTGCAGCAAGGTGCTGGAGGCGGTCGCTCTCGGCTGATATATCCCGGGGCATGGCATGTAATGCAGGGTTTAGGGTCTGCGCTGCAGTAAGTGTCATCCCTACCTGTATGCCATTCCTTTGGGCCGAGTGGTTTAGCGTGACAACTTTGCGCATCTGACCCTGCTGTGTATAAACAGCTATCGGCTGTTGTTGTTTCGCTTGGCCGAGCGCTTCCAGTGGTAGAAAAGGAAAAGAGATAGCAAGCCAGAGATGATCCTGAACCGTCGACGGTAGCGCATCGGGAAGTGTTGCTGCCGGCACTTTCGCCAGATCAGATTTACTGCGACCGAGCGCTATCAAAGTGGAACGGTTTTTTAGGTTTTGATAGGCCCGGATCATTGGTATGGCCCTTCTTTTGTCTTGATTGTTGTCGTGGGCCGGCAGGAGGGGTGCTTTACCGTCAGATTTTGGTGCAATGGGCCACCGCGGCACTTGATCAAG
>JBMUHF010000261.1:0-6250 GCA_050302555.1 Arenicellales bacterium
CGAAACCGATTTAAGCACCCGTCACCAGAAGTGATGGATCGTTACAGGCTTGGGAGGATCCGTGTCTGGGATACAGGCGAAGAGGGTCAGATTGACTTGCGAAGTACCGGCAGCGGCTGGAAAGTTAGGACATTTTCCTCTGCTTCAGCAAAAATTTGGCATTAATTTCAGGCCCGATTGGGTAATAAATCCGAAGCGAAGGTAGAATCAGATTCCCGGCTGATTGTCGTGGTCCCATGTCCTTTCTCCTAAAAGGTAGACAGCGTGCTTGAGTTTCTTCGAAGCGGGGGGTGGCTGATGCTGCCGATTCTCGCTTGTTCAGTTTTCTCACTTGCAATCATCATCGAGCGATCCTTGGCGCTTCGGCGTAGTGTCGTAACGCCGGCGGGCCTTTCTGCGGATATTGATCGGGCGATCGCTCAAGGCCGATTGGACGTAGACCGGATCGCGACCCTCAGAAGGGGTTCCGCATTAGGCCATGTTCTTGCAGCCGGGCTGGCGACGGCTCAGAGCGATCCCACCCGCGTGCAAGAGGCTGTCGAAGAGGCCGGACGGCATGTAGTGCACGGCTTCGAGCGCTACTTGAACGCACTAGGCACCATCGCCGCGACGACGCCGCTTTTGGGGTTGCTGGGTACCGTCATCGGCATGATTAAGGTCTTTGCGGCAATCACCACCTCTGGAGTAGGGAACCCCCAAGTCCTCGCCGGCGGTATACACGAGGCCCTTATCACGACGGCGGCAGGGCTCTCTATCGGCATTCCCAGTCTCATGTTCCACCGCTACTTCCGGGGCAGGATCAATGAGTTGACAGTGGAAATTGAACAGCAAGCCCTCAGGTTGTTGGACATGCTGCGCCAAGGAAACTTTCGATGAAGTTTGCAACGCCGGTTGCCGAGGAGGTGTCGATTAATCTGACACCCCTGATTGATATTGTATTTTTGCTCCTGATCTTCTTTATGGTGTCGACAACGTTTCAGCGCGAAACCGAGCTGGAGATTGCACTACCGGAGGCTAGCGCAAAAGCGAAGGGGGCAGAGGTTGTCAGTGCCGTAGTGCTTGAGATCGATTCAGATGGACTTTATCGATTGGGGATCCGGGCGGATGGGGAATTATCCGAGGTTATCTCCGTGAGTCCGGATAGGTTGTCGGAAACTCTGGGTGGGATTTCCACAAAACACGAGACGACAACGTTGATCATTAAGGCAGATGCCAAGACCAGTCACCAGGCAGTAGTGCGCGCACTCGATGCTGCGCAAAGAGCCGGACTCAAGAAAATTAAGTTCGCAGCGGAGATGACACCGTCGTGACCGAAAACGAGGTTCCGGTTAAGGGCTTCTCACTTTATCGGCGCCTTTTGGGTTTCGTCTGGCCGTATAAAGGCATCTTTTTGATCAGCGTTTTCGGAATGGCTATCGTAGCGCTGTCGGAGGTCGCTTTCGCTGCCCTCCTCAAACCAGTTATGGATGGTGGGTTTGTTGAGCGGGATCAGGAAATAATTCGAATGACCCCGTTTCTGTTGATGGGTGTTTTTGCCGCGAGGGCGGTGGGCGCGATTGCTGATGAATACTGTATAGCGTGGGTAAGCCGACGTGTGATTTTTGATCTTCGTGAGCTGCTTTTCGCAAAGATACTGCGTTTACCGGCGCGATATTTCGACCTTAATCCGACGGCAGACCTGATCTCAAGGCTTATCTACGATCTCGAACAGGTTTCCACCGCATCGACCATGGCGATACGGGTTATGGTGAAGGATATTCTGCTCGGATTGGGACTTGTGGTTTGGATGTTTATCCTCAGTTGGCATCTGACGCTGATTTTTCTCCTCGTCACACCCCTGGTCGCCTTAGTTGTTCGTAGAGCGTCCAACCGATTCCGACGCTCCAGTAAGGGAATTCAGGACTCCATGGCCGGGATTACTCACATTACCAAAGAGGCGTTGCAAGGTCAGAAGGTAGTGAAGGCCTACGGAGGGTATGCTGAAGAAGAAAGTGCTTTTTTGGAGGTCAATAAAGCGAACCAGCGCCGATCTCTGCGAAGAGCCGTTGTGGCGGCCGTCAGTGTACCGATGCTGCTTCTAATCTCAGGTGCGGGGGTGTCCGGAATAATCTACCTTGCACTTACCGACACGGTTGGCGAGTTCGTCAGTGCGGGAACCTTTGTATCGTATATGGGCGCCATCCTGTTGTTGATGAGCCCCATTAAACGGCTTGCCCGGATCAATGAATACATCCAGGCCGGTATTGCGGCCGCAGGCAGCATTTTCAGATTGATAGACGAGAAGGAGGAGTACGACAGTGGAATCGACTCCCGGAGGCAGCTCTCGGGGCAGCTCACGCTTCAGGGTGTTGTTTTTGACTACCCCAGGGGGCAGGCGAGGGCGCTAAACGGGGTGTCGTTTCAGGTAGCTCCGGGCGAAACGGTCGCGCTTGTGGGCGAGTCTGGCAGCGGAAAATCAACAGTCGCCTCTTTGTTGCTCGGGTTTTACGATTCCACTGCTGGCCAGATTCTCCTGGACGGAGCGCCGATAGAGAGTTTTTCAAAAAAGGAACTCAGAGAACAGATTGCGTTGGTGCCTCAGGAGGCAATCTTGTTTGATGGCTCGATTGAGGGAAATATTTACTACGGTTCCGGCCATGATCCGGACATTGATGCCGCGGCCTTGCTTCATGCAACCGGAATTGATCTCTTTCACGCGGATAATGACGGTGTAGGGGAACTTGGGTCGAGATTGTCAGGTGGTCAGCGTCAGCGGGTTTCAATTGCCCGCGCGCTGTCGCGAAAGGGTGCTTTGTTGGTCCTAGATGAAGCGACTTCAGCATTAGATATGCTGTCAGAGCAGGCAATGAAACAGGCTATCGCTCAGTTCCGAAAGGCCAGGAGCGTACTTCTGATCGCTCACCGACTGAGCTTTGTTACCCATGCCGATCAGATCCATGTATTTGCTGCTGGGAGGATCGTCGAATCCGGCACGCACGATGATTTGCTCGCCCTAAACGGTACCTACGCAAAGATGTGGTTTACACAACAGGTCCAGGCACGATCGGACGAGAGTGTCTAGATGGACCCATGAGCCTGTCGAGTCGTTTGCAGAACCACTGGTCCTGCGTTGACGCTGTAAGTCTTATGTTGATGCCGCTCAGCGTCATCTATTGGGTGATTATTCGAGTGAGAAGAGCCGCTTACGGGCTGGGGATCTTCAAGATTCACGAGTTTCCCGTACCGGTTGTAGTGGTGGGAAATCTTACCGTCGGTGGGACAGGCAAAACACCGTTCGTAATTTCTCTCGCTGAGCAACTTAAAAAACGAGGATGGAACCCAGGGGTGGTCAGTCGGGGGTACCGAGGGGAGGTGTCAGAGCCGACAGTTGTACCCGCTGATGGCGACACCGGGTTTTTCGGTGACGAGCCGGTCCTGATTTCACGAAAAACCGGACTTCCCGTGGTTGTAGCCTATAGAAGAAGTGAAGCGGTTAATCGAATTCTTTCCGAATCGGTTGACCTTGTAATTTCGGACGACGGTCTTCAGCATCTTGCCATGGGACGCGATGCTGAGATCGTCCTGATTGATGACACCGAGCAATTTGGAAATGGCCTGCTGCTGCCTGCGGGGCCGCTCAGGGAGCCTGTAAGTCGACTCAGGTCGGTGGATATCCGGGTCCGTAGGGGGGGTACTGCGCGCTCTGGAGAGTACGTGGTGGGACCGAGTCTCGGGACCGCCCGGAATCTCGTGACAGGTGAGGAGGTGTCACTGGATCTTTTTCGGGACCAGTCTCCAGCGGCTGTTGCCGGAATTCATCGCCCGGAACGGTTTTTTGAGATGCTAGAGGGAGAGGGCCTAACCGTAACCGAGTATCCGTTTGCCGATCATCATCAGTTTTCGCCGGATGATCTGCCAGTCAATACGACTGTTCTGATGACTGAAAAAGATTCAGTCAAGTGTGCTAGTTTTGCGGATAACAACTGGTGGAGTGTGGCCCTTTTTACAAAGGTCCCTGAAGCGCTGATCGATGAACTAGAAGGGCTTCTTGGTAAAGCTTCCTTATCCCTGAAATGAACGAAACGTATACCGTCATCATTCCAGCCCGTTTTTCGTCGGAAAGGCTACCGGGTAAGCCGCTTCGTGATATCGCAGGAAAAACGTTGATTCAGAGAACATTCGAATCGGCAGGGCGTTGCCGCGCCAGCAGTGTTGTGGTGGCGACTGATGATGACGGTATTGCCCAAACCGTTAGGAGATTCGGCGGACAGACGTGTATGACGTCAGCCTCTCATCAGAGCGGCACCGATCGGGTGGCCGAAGCCGCACGGATTCTCGAGTTAGACCCGGCCGAGATCGTTGTGAACGTGCAAGGGGACGAGCCGGATATGCCCGGGGAACTCGTAGACCAGATAGCGGACCTATTAAGTGCAGATCCCGCGGCGCAGATGGCCACCGCGTGCTGCGCGCTCGACAGTCCCCAGCAGTATTCAGACCCATCGGTAGTAAAGGTGGTAACGGATGCCCGGGCCCATGCGATCTACTTCTCGCGTGCGGCCATACCGCACACTCGAGAAGCCAAGGATCAGGCGCTGGATCGGGTTCCCTGGCAAAACGTTCGTCGCCACATCGGTATCTATGCCTATCGGTGCGAGTATTTGCAGACATTTTCTCAAACACCGCCATGCAAGCTCGAAACGACAGAAGGGCTTGAGCAATTGCGCGTGCTATGGATGGGAGACAAGATTGCGGTCGCGGAGGCGTGCCGTGCCCCAGGCCCCGGGATCGATACGGTCGTTGACCTGGAACGGGCAATCCGGGATTTCTCCCGAAAATAGGAATCTCAAATGCCCGGCCAGTTAATGGTGAGTATTGAGGGTGTCACGCTTGATGCATCCACCTATGCAAGACTCTCGCGGCCTGAGGTCGGAGGCGTTATTCTTTTTGCCCGGAACTTCGTCTGCGTAGAGCAACTGACCGACCTTACCAGCGAAATCCGCGCGGTTAAAAACCCGCCGCTGCTGATTGCGGTTGATCAAGAAGGGGGGCGTGTCCAGCGATTTCAAGAGGGGTTCACTTCCTTGCCCGCGATGAGTGTGGTGGGAGAGTGTTACGACGCGGGTCCTGCTGAAGCCCTGGCTTTGGCGCAGGCGATCGGAGTAGTGCTGGCTGGTGAGTTGCGGGAGTCCGGAGTTGATTTTAGTTTTGCCCCGGTAGTAGACCTGCGATCAAGTAACCGGGCTATCGGTACAAGAGCGTTTCATCAAAATCCGATCGTCGTCCAAGAGCTCGCCCTCCAAGTAGCAAAAGGAATTGCTTCTTGCGGAATGCGGACCGTTGCCAAACATTTCCCAGGACACGCCGGGGTGATAGAAGATCCTCACGATGAACTGCCTCGCGATGAAAGAGCACTAGACGCGCTTCGCGCACACGATCTCCGGGTGTACCAGAATCTCGACCCGGAACTCATTACCGGAATCATGAGCTGTCACGTTTGCTTTCCGAAAATCGACTCCGTGCCTGCGAGTCTCTCTCAACGACTCCTTACAGGTGAGCTCAGAGAGCGAATCGGCTTTAGGGGTCCGCTATTCTCGGACGATCTCATGATGGGCGCGCTGCGCACATTTGGCGATGCATCGACTCTGGCGAGCATGGCTATTGAGGCCGGCTGCGACATGGTGCTTTTATGCAATGACGACACTGCGACTGATGGCGTGCTTTATGGAAACAGTTTGCCGCATCAGTCCGAGGCGAGTCGTAAGAGACTCGAAAAAATGCGGCCTACATCAGTCGGGGTGCTCGATGTCGAAGCCATGGAGCGGGCAAGGAAGTGGGTCAGGAATTACGCTTAAGTCTCCGAAGGTTGGTCAGGGGACTTAAGTGTCAGCGCGCTCCATGTATTCCCCAGTATCCGTGTTGACTCGAATCTTGTCCCCTGTATTAACGAATGCCGGTACGATTACGCGGAGCCCGGTCTCAACAATCGCCGGCTTGCCGGATCCGGCGGCGGTCTGACCCTTAACGACTGTCTCGGTCTCGGTGACCTGAAGCACGACACTTGCCGGAAGCTCCATGCCGATCGGCTGATCGTTATAGAAGTTGATCTGAAGTTCCTCATTGGGAAGAAGAAAATGCGACTGACTATCAAGGTCGTCCGCTGCGATCGACAACTGCTCGAAGGATTCCATATCCATAAAGACGAAATCATTGCCCTCGGGATAGAGGGCAATGATTTCGTCTTTATGGATATGGAATCCTTCGAGCAGTTGAC
>JBMUHF010000262.1:0-5531 GCA_050302555.1 Arenicellales bacterium
TTGGTGATAAGCCGTCGCTCTTAACGCATGATGATGTCGTCACACTCTTCCATGAATTTGGCCACGGGCTGCATCATCTTTTGACTCAGGTGGATGAGCCCGCCGTTTCCGGCATTAGTGGGGTTCCCTGGGATGCTGTGGAACTGCCTAGCCAGTTTCTGGAAAACTGGTGCTGGGAGACTGAGGCCCTGAATCAGATTTCCGGACATTACGAGACCGGCGAGCGGTTACCGTCGGCATTGCTTGAACGGATGCGGGGAGCGCGCAATTTTCAGAGCGCCATGCAGATGCTCAGGCAGATTGAATTTTCGGTGTTTGATATGGCGCTGCATGAGGGCTCTCCAAGCACATCGGTCGAAGAACTCCAAGCCTGCATTGATGCCGTGAGAAAGGAAGTCGCGGTGCTTATCCCGCCCACTTTTAACCGCTTCCAGAATAGTTTCTCGCATATCTTTGCCGGAGGTTATGCCGCCGGTTACTACAGTTACAAGTGGGCCGAGGTGCTGTCGGCCGATGCGTTCAGCCGGTTTGAGGAAGAGGGTATCTTTGATGAGCAAAGTGGCCGTGACTTTGTCCGATTGGTTCTCGAATCAGGCGGCGTGAACGACCCCTTGGAGAACTTCGCGGCCTTTCGCGGCAGACCCCCCGAGATCGATGCACTGCTGAGACACTCCGGCCTGGGGTGATGAGGGTATTGGGTGGTGCCTTGCTGTGGCTTTGCCTGCTGGGGCAGGCATGGGCCCTTGGCAACCAGCTTCAGTCTCACCCCTCTCCGTATCTTGCACTGCATGGCGATGATCCGGTGGCTTGGCAGCTGTGGAGTCCAGATGTCTTTGAAACCGCCCGCCGGGAGAACAAACTCATCTATGTGTCAGTAGGATATTTCTCCTGCCACTGGTGTCATGTAATGCAGGGCGAAAGCTACAAAAACCCTAGCATTGCAAAGGCGTTGAATCGTGACTTCGTGCCGGTCAAGGTGGACCGCGAATTGCAACCGGCCGTTGACGATGCGCTGATGGCTTTTGTGCAGGCAACCCAGGGTCGGGGTGGCTGGCCGCTGAACGTTTTTCTGACGCCGGAAGGTTACCCCCTGTATGCGGTGCTTTATGTGCCACCGGCATCCTTTGTAGAAGTTATCAGCAAGATCGACGCCCTGTGGCAGGAAGATCCGGCGCGCATTGCCACGATCGCCCGCCAGCACGGACCTCAGGGCTTTGCCGACAAGTCACCGCAACTGGAGCCGAAGCAGGTGCTCGCGCTCGGTCAGGCCTTTGAGCAGATGGCGATTGGACTGGCAGATACCTTTGAGGGTGGGTTTGGCAATCAGAGCCGGTTTCCACATGTGCCGCAACTGAGCTATCTCCTTCACCGCTACGAGCAGATGCCCAGCGCGCGAGTCCGTGAAGTATTGGAGACGACGCTGGACGCGATGGCGCAGCGGGGGCTGTACGATCATGTCGAAGGCGGTTTTTTCCGTTACACGGTGGACCCGGGTTGGAGCGTTCCGCATTTTGAAAAAATGCTGTACGACAACGCGCAAATTGCGCGACTGTATTTGGAGGCCGGTAAGGTACTGGACCGGGAGGATTATGCAGAGGTGGGCTTTGCAGCGCTCGACTTTATGCTGACCCGGATGCAGACTGCCGATGGCGCAATGGTGGCATCGTTGTCGGCCATTGATGACCTGGGTCGTGAGGGTGCCTACTACCTTTATGATAATGACACCCTGGATAATGCGCTGGCCCAGGATGAACAGCGCGTACTGCGGGCGGTTTGGTCCCTTCCCGAAGCCGCGGTGTTTGATTTCGGCCACCTACTGGTCAATCAGGCGCTTCCGGAAGTGGTTGCCATTCAGTTGGGTTGGACCCCTGATGAAGTTGAGGAGACTCTTGCCTCAGCAATGGGAAAACTTAGAGCTATTCGGGATCAACGTATATTGCCGGTAGATAGCAAAGTGCTGGCTGGCTGGAATGCACTGGCCCTGGAGGCTTTTGTCGAAGGGGCGGTCCAATCGGATCAGGCGGGATACGCTCACGCGGCGAGACAGATAAGGCGTTATATCGAGACCACCTTGTGGCAGAACAACCGGCTTTTCCGTGCGAGTGCTGGCGGGTCGGCGCTCGGCACGGTTTCTCTGGCGGATTACGCCTACACGGCACGCGCGTTGCTGGCGTTCAGCCGCTGGTCCAGGGCCCCAGAGGACCTCGAACTTGCGTACCGTGTGACGGAGGCCGCCTGGCGGGATTTTTATCGGGCCAACGGCTGGCAACGGGAGCGGGACCCCCTGCTTAAGGGCAGCGAACTGCACGAAGTGCTTCGCGACGAGGCACTGCCCGCAGAGGATGCTGTCCTGATAGAGGTGAGTCTCAAACTGGCAGATGAGGAGAAGATCGTTTCGCTCGCAGAAAAAGCCCGCTCTGCACTAAACCGCGCTTATGAAGATCTGCTGGGCGACGCTTTCTTTTTCCCGTCGCGGATCCGGGCGCTCGAGGTCGCAATTGCCATCCAAAGTAAGCCCTGAGGGGCAGAGAAAAAACGGCAATTTGCTATAATTCTTTTATCCCCCCTGGGGCCACGTTGTCATCGCCCCCGGTTCATTTACTGATCTACACAGAGGTTGTCATGACTGACGAAGTAAACAGCGGCAGGCGTCGCCTGCTCACGACTGTGACCACCGGTGTCGGCCTGGCTGGAGCGGCGGCACTGGCCGTACCGCTGGTCGCGAGCATGAAACCCAGCGCCCGGGCACTTGCTGGAGGAGCGCCCGTTGAGGTTGAAATCGATGACCTCGCTCCCGGCCAGATGAAGGTGGTCGAGTGGCGCGGCAAGCCGGTCTGGATTCTCCGTCGAACCGAAGAGATGCTGGCGGAAATGGCATCGGTGGCGGGTGAGTTATCGGATCCAGATTCACAAGTCGCCGAGCAGCAGCCTGTTTATGCTCAGAACGAGCATCGCTCCATCCGTCCTGACGTCCTGGTAGTGCTTGGGGTGTGCACCCATCTTGGCTGCGCACCGAGTAAGGCATTCGACAAGGGTGGGGCGTCCGGGCTGGGTAATGACTGGGTCGGTGGATTCTTCTGTCCATGCCATGGGTCCAAGTTTGATCTCTCTGGCCGCGTCTACAAGAATGTTCCGGCGCCGACCAATCTGGTCGTTCCGCCTCACTCCTATGTTTCCGAAAACCGAATCGTGATCGGTGTTGACGAAACGGAGGCGACCGCATGAGTTTGATCAACTGGATCGATGACCGTTTCCCGCTGTCGAAGGTCTGGAATGAACATATGGCGCAGTACTATGCGCCGAAGAACTTCAACTTCTGGTATTACTTTGGCGCGTTGTCGTTGGTCGTACTGGTGCTGCAGATTGTCACCGGCATCATACTGACCATGCACTACAAGCCCGATGCGGATCTCGCCTTTGCGTCGGTCGAATACATCATGCGCGATGTCCCGGCGGGGTGGTTTGTCCGCTACCTGCACGGAGTCGGTGCCTCGATGTTCTTCCTAGTGGTCTATCTGCATATGTTCCGGGCAATGCTGTACGGTTCACACCGAAAACCCCGTGAACTGATCTGGCTGCTGGGCATGGTGATCTATGTCGCACTGATGGCCGAAGCGTTCTTTGGCTACTTGCTGCCCTGGGGCAACATGTCGTACTGGGGAGCGCAGGTGATTATCTCTCTGTTCGGCGCGATCCCGTTGATCGGGGAGCCGCTGGCGGAGTGGATTCGGGGTGACTTTGTGGTATCAGATGCGACGCTCAACCGTTTCTTCGCTTTCCATGTAATTCTGTTGCCGTTGCTTTTGGCATTGCTCGTTTATCTGCACATTGTTGCACTGCATAAAGTGGGTTCCAACAATCCTGACGGCGTTGAGATCAAAAAGAACAAGGATAAGGACGGAAATCCCATAGACGGTATTCCCTTCCACCCTTACTACACCGTGAAGGACACCTTTGGGGTTGCCGTATTCATGACCGTCTTCCTCGGGATTGTCTTCTTCGTGCCCGAGTTGGGTGGTTGGTTCCTGGAAAAAGACAATTTTGCACCCGCAGATATTCTGCAGACGCCTCCAGATATTGTGCCTTTGTGGTATCTCACGCCCTACTACTCGATCCTGCGGGCAGTCACTTTTGAGTGGTTGCCAGGCGGCGCTAAACTTTGGGGTGTGATCGCCATGGGTGGCGCCATTGTGATGTTCTTTTTCCTGCCGTGGCTGGATCGCGCAAAAGTGCGTTCCATCCGTTACCGCGGTTGGATGTACAAAACGGCACTCACGATCTTCGCGGTGACCTTTGTCATGCTGGGGTACCTGGGCACCAAGAACCCTGGCCATGTTGACCTCTTCCTGTTCAAGAATGTTATCTGGGCACAGATTGGCCTAGTGGTTTACTTCGCATTTTTCCTGCTGATGCCAATCTATACGCGATTGGACCCGACAAAAGCCGAACCGGATCGCGTAGGGTAGATGACAATGAAAAGCATAATGACAAGATTGCTGCCAGTGCTGTGCATGTTGTGGGCACCTGCCGGACTGACGGGCGGTGGCGGCAACCAGCACCTGGATTCGGCCTACATCAACCTCTCCGACAAAGTGTCGTTGCGCAATGGAGCGCATACGTTCGTCAACTACTGTCTTTCGTGTCACGAGGCTTCGTTCATGCGATATGAGCGTATGGCTCAGGACCTTGGGATCGACAAAGACACGCTTGAGCAGAGCATGATGTTTGCGTCGGAAAAGCCGGGTGAACTGATGAGGGTGAACATGTCCGATCAGGATGCCAAGTCCTGGTTTGGTGTTGTGCCGCCAGATCTCAGCCTGACCGCACGTTCGCGTGGGCCAGACTGGATCTATAGCTACCTGCGGGCGTTTTACCGAGACGAGAGCACGCCGACTGGATGGAATAATACGCTGTATCCCAATGTGGCCATGCCGCACGTGTTATACGAGTGGGAAGGAATGCGAAAAGCGGACTACGAAACCTCGTCGGACGGCGTCAAAGTGCTGGCGGGGTATGAGCAGTTGAGCGCCGGGACAATGAGCGTACAGGAGTATGACGGCGCGATCCGTGACCTCACTAACTTCATGGTCTATCTGGCGGAGCCGGCGAAGCTGGTGCGTTATCGTATTGGCTTTTGGGTGATGGTGTTCATGCTGGTATTTGTCGGTTTGAGTTACCTGCTCAAAAAGGAATACTGGCGCGACGTCCATTGATGTCCCAGACCTGTGTCGTAACGGTGTGGTGTGCTACAGATTCTGTGGCGGTACGAGGTAGTCAACTATGAAGCTTTACTCCGGATCCCAGTGCCTTTTCAGTCATGCCTGTCGGTTCGTACTGAAGGAAAAAGAAATCGAATGCGATGTGGTGTTCACTAGCGACAAGCAGGTCGAAGATGCCGTTGCTGAACTAAATCCCTATGGCGAAACGCCAACGCTCGCCGATCGGGATCTTGTGCTGTATGACGTCGTAGTGGTGAACGAGTATCTGGATGAGCGCTTTCCACATCCGCCGTTGATGCCGAGTGATCCGAC
>JBMUHF010000263.1:0-9528 GCA_050302555.1 Arenicellales bacterium
TTAACGAGAAAATAGTTGGCGGGTGTCAGCGTCCAATTGCCGTAAAACCAGTAGTCAAATGCAATGTTGAGTCCAAGTGCAACCAAAAAACCCAGCGCCATAGCGGCAAGAATTCGGATGCCCGGTCGTTGGATGAATATGAGCCACAGCCCCATACCCACCAGCGCGAAAGCAACTGGGAAGCGCAGGTAAAAAGCAAGACCGAGCACCAGGCCTGCAACTGCTGCAAGTGCAAACGATGAGCGACGCTTGTCATCGCAAGCGGTTAGTGTCAACAGCATGCCGAGACAAAGAAAGGCTCCGGCCCAGGTCTCCGAGGCAAAACGGGCATTTAAAAATGGCAGCAGCCAAAACATTCCTGTGAACAAAACCAACGTGGTTCTGGCCCACCCGTGGGACAACCATTGAAGAGCGTGCCTGCACAATAGCCAGATACTGAAAAATCCCAACACCGCAGAGGCAAGCTGCAACACCAAGGCCGTGCTGAAAGGGTCCGGGCCCGAGACGTAAAGGTGCACGACATAGGCGATAGCTGGCTGAATCGCGGGGCGAATCTCGTCAAAGAATTCCCATGGCAGCGTCCGGCTGGCTCCCGTTTCAATCTTGGAATGGGCGAACTCAAGAATCTGATAGTCCGAGTCCGGATGCGCCCTGCCCTCACTGAAAAAGGCAGCGCAGATATGCAGGACAAAGCTCAACAAAACAATACCTGCGACCAGCGCAGTCCGCTGGAAAGATATATCCGCTTTCATCATTCTACAAAACCTGATCTTCGGATAAGTCAGTCGTTGGGAAGCCGCGCACTTATTACCCGGCCCATTGAACTCAGCGCAAAAAACACAACATACAAAGTAGACTCTTTTGAAGAAAAATTGATGTTAACCGGAATTGTGCTGTTGCTGGCCGGGATATCAATTGCCCTTTATCCGCCACTCCGTTTCATTATTGTCGCCAGCATACTAATCGCACTGGGATTGCTTCTGGTCGTTAGCGCCTGGTATCACCGCAAACTGCAGCGTCGGGGTGACAATCCTGTCATTGAATTGATCCTGCGTTACTGACTGAATTGCTCACGTAGGCTTATGGCGCAATTTAGCGCTCACAAAGTCTTTCTGAGGGATATGCAGCAGGCGCTGGATTTTTCGCATCAGGTGCAGCTCATGATCATCCAACCGTCCATCGGCGTACACCACGCGCCACATCTGCTCAACCAGATTGAGGCGATCTTTTTCACTCCAATGCTGATTGATCAGTGAGGTGAATCCATGCAGTCCTATAGATTCGCGCACTCGTTGCTGTGCTAGTGTCGCCAATACGCTGGCGTCAGTGTCGTCGAGATCAAACTGCTCACGGACCAGTTGCTGGATGGTCGTGCGCTCTTCTTCTCCCAGATCGTAATCCGACATCGCCACTTCAAAGAGCAACGCAGCGGCAGCCAGTCGCACAGCATCCTCGGCGCTATCACTGTTTTTCTGAACATGGAGTCGGTCGCGGAAAAATTCGCCAATTGCATCGATCATGGCATCTCAGATCCGCGGCTGCCTGATCCGACAAAAAAAGAGGCAACACCCTTGCGGATGTCGCCTTGAGTTCCCCGTTTTATCGGCGGAGGAAGTATGCAGGCTCATTAAGCCACGCCTCTGGCGACATCGCCTTGATCTCGGTCAAGTTTTCGAAATACATTGCGTTAGGTGTTTTCCAGCTAAGCTTGGGGTTCTTCGCACCTTTCCTCCTGTATATCCTGTTGGCTGTCATAGGATAATCGGCAAAACATCATCTTGCCTTCTTTCTCAAGATGGTATTCGGTAATTGACACCACCCGTGCGAGACCGGTGTAGGGTGAAACACCCGAGCGAATTTCTTTTTTTTCAACCTGTTTGACAATTTGCCAGCCTGCCTGTGTCAACGCATAAACGCCGACGGATTGTCCTAAGGCAGATTGGAGGGCACCGAACGAGACAAATGCGAACGCGGACGCAAATACAGCCGCCAAACGATGTAGGTTGACTAGGCCGGCCATCGCCTGAGCGGTTGAATGCTAACGGGTGCCGTAAATCCGGTCGCCAGCGTCCCCGAGTCCGGGAAGGATATATCCGTGGTCGTTGAGTTCACGGTCCAGTGCTGCGCTGTAGACCGAGACATCAGGGTGGGCCTCCCCAAAAGCTGCTACCCCTTCGGGAGCGGCCAGGAGACAAACGACCTTGATACTTGCCGGCCGATCCTGTTTGAGTCGGGTCACCGCGGCACTCAGGGAGTTTGCGGTTGCGAGCATCGGATCCACTACGATCGCCTGACGCTCACTGATATCTTCGGGTACCTTGTAATAGTATTCGACGGCTTGCAGCGTATCCGGGTCTCGGTAAAGGCCGATATGTCCCACGCGGGCCGAAGGGATCAGATCCAGCATGCCTTCCAGCAGACCGTTGCCCGCGCGCAGTATGGAGATAAAACACAACTTTTTCCCTGCTAGGATAGGTGCTTCCATGGTTTCCAGCGGCGTCTCCACTTGGGTCTTTGCGAGAGGCAGATCACGCGTAACTTCGTAGGCCAGCAAAAGGGCAATCTCCCGAATCAACTGGCGAAAATGGGCCGTTGGGCAATCCTTATCACGCATCAGCGTAAGTTTGTGCTGCACCAAAGGATGATCAACTAATGAAAATGTTTCTTGCATCGGCTTGTGATTGTGCTCTAGTTTCGTGTCCGGGAATTTTCAGACGGGGTAGTCCGTCTTTACTCGCTTCGATTCTAGGACAAACCGACTATGAAGCATACCTCCCCTTCACGCCGTGTGGTGGTTACCGGCAGTGAGTCCACCGGCAAGACTACTCTCACCAAAGCGCTGGCTGAACATTTTGACTGTCCGTATTCGCTGGAAGCTGCCCGCGGATACGTGGAAGAACGCGGCCGGGCGCTGACGGTCGATGATATTTCCCCGATTGCGACGCGCCAGATCGAACTAGAGGAAACCGCAATCCACCAAGCACGTGGCCTGGTCATCCATGATACCGATCTGTTGTCCACGCTGATCTACGCGCAGCACTATTACGGCGTATCGCCTGAGTGGATCCGTAAAATGGCCACAGAACGCGTTGCAGATTTATACCTTCTGTGTGATATCGACCTGCCGTGGATGCCTGATGGCCTTCAGCGCGACAGCGGTTCAACCGAGCAACGCCTGGACATTCACCACCAATTTATCGATCTGCTAGAAAACTCTGGTCAACCCTGGAGTCTGATCCAGAAAAGTGGCCAGGCGCGCTTTGAGCAGGCCTTAAGGGTCATTGAAAAATATCCCATCAACTGAGAAACGGTATCGGCCTTGTCGTCGATTGTATTGACAGCGGACGGGGCCTTGACTAAATTGTTGGCGCTATCCAACGGGGTGTCCGGCACAAGCCGGGCTGAGAATCACCCGCTGAACCTGAACCGGATCATGCCGGCGGAGGAATCTGGATAGTGGCCGCATCGGTCCCTCCGCTCTTCGATCCCGAAGGAGCGTCTCCATGACCTGCTTTCGCTTGCTTGCCGCCCTCGGCGCAGGCCTGCTTACGATGATTGGCTTACCGACGAGCGCGGCGACACCGACCCTGACGGTCTATACCTACGCTTCTTTCGTCTCTGACTGGGGGCCCGGCCCCCTGATCAAGCCGGCTTTCGAGGCCCACTGCGGCTGCGACCTCAAGTTTGTGGGGGTCGAAGATGGCGCCGCACTGCTGGGCCGTCTCAAACTCGAAGGCAGCCGCTCTTCGGCCGACGTCATCCTTGGTCTGGACACCAGTCTGATTGCCGAAGCCCAGCAGACCGGCCTGCTTGAACCTCATGGTCTTAATCTTGGCGCCATAGATTTTGCGCTTTCCTGGTCGGACCCAGTGTTCATTCCTTATGACTTCGGTTATTTCGGGTTCGTCTACGACAGCGAAAAACTGGCAAACCCGCCTACCAGTCTAAGAGCGCTGGTCAATCAGCCACAGGGACCCCGAATCATTATTCAGGACCCACGGACCAGCACCCCGGGGCTTGGTCTGCTGTTGTGGGTCCGCAAAATATTCGGCGATAACGATATGAGCGCGTGGGCTGCACTGTCACCGCGCATTGTCACCGTTACCAAGGGCTGGTCGGAAGCCTATGGATTGTTTCTTGAGGGCGAAGCACCGATGGTGCTGAGTTATACCACCTCACCTGCCTATCACCGTCATGTTGAACAGACCGATCAATATCGTGTCGCCATGTTCGAAGAGGGTCATTATCAGCAGGTCGAAGTTGCAGCACGACTCGTCCATTCGGCACAGCCGGAACTGGCAAAGGATTTCCTACAATTTCTGCTGTCTGATGAAGTTCAGGCGATACTGCCGACTAGCAACTGGATGCTACCCGCCGTCCACACGGAACAAATGCTGCCGGAAGCTTTTCGCGATGACGAGCTTCCGAGAACAAGCTTGAGTTTTGAACCATCCGAAGTCAGTACAGAACGAAGACACTGGATCAAACGCTGGCTCACAACCCTCGCCCGGTGAACCCTGCTTTTAACACCCCACGATGGTTCGGACTATGGCCCGGACTCATCGTGGCGTTCTTGCTGACAGTGTTGATTGTGGGCACACTGACGGCGGTGGGTAGTGCATCCCGCCCGTTTTCGGTTGCCGTAACACTCTTCGATCCCTACTTTCTTCAGGTCGTGCAATTCACGGTGTGGCAGGCCACTCTCTCAACGCTGATTAGCGTCATCCTCGCGATACCCGTCGCACGCGCGTACGCCAGACGTCCGGCATTTATCGGCCGAGGCGTCCTGATTACGCTAATGGGGCTACCCGTGGTCATGCCGGTCATTGTCGCAGTGTTCGGCATCGTTGCGGTTTATGGACGGTCGGGACTGCTGAATACCGTGCTTCAGCCAGCGGGGCTTACCCTCCCTCTCGAGATTTACGGCCTGACCGGAATTTTGTTAGCGCATACTTTCTTTAACCTGCCGCTCGCGGTCCGGCTGATACTGCCTGCCTGGGATCAGGTCACGGCAGAAAACTGGCGCACGGCCAGCACGCTCGGCATGTCCAGCGGGCAACTCTTTCGTTTTATCGAATGGCCGGTGATCAGTGCCTTTCTCCCGGGGGTGGTTGTCATCGTCTTTCTGCTCTGTTTTACCAGTTTTGCGGTGGTCCTGACCCTCGGCGGCGGACCTTCCGCCACCACCATTGAGGTGGCAATCTACCAAGCACTGCGTTTTGAATTCGATCCCGGACAGGCTGCCATACTGGCACTCACACAGCTGTTTTTGTGCGTTTGTAGCGCTTTGCTTCTGATTCGCTGGCTACGCGTACTCACACCGACGCCGGGCCGAAGAAATGACCCAGCGATCCGCCCGGACACGACCGCACGCTCCGGAAAACTTCTGGATTTCAGCGCAATCCTTGTGTGCAGTCTTTTTGTGTTTGCGCCGATCGCCGCGCTGGTGTTATCTGGACTGCGAGGACCTTTGGTTTCGGTCATCCTGGATATCGGCCTGTGGCAGGCCGCTGCACGGAGTCTTGGCATCGCGGTGACGGCGACAAGCCTGGCTGGTGTCATGGCCTTTGGCCTGGCAACCACCGCGCGATTTCTGACCCTCGAGCGTAGAAAACATCAAGCCAAGGAGTTGATGCTCCTGATCGGCTCTATGACCCTCGCGTTTCCGCCGATGGTCATCGGTACCGGGTTATTCCTGATCGCGCTGCGCATCGATCTGGTCGGCAGCATCACACTGCTGATGATTGCAACCGTCAACGCGGTAATGATTCTGCCTTATCTTTTGCGCAGTATTTCGCCGGGACTGATCAGTTCCGGCCAGCAGTACCAGAAACTGTGTGCACAATTGGGTCTCAGAGGTTGGCAGCGATTCCGTCGGGTAGATTGGCCAATGATCCGAAAACCCGCCGCATTTGCCCTTGCCCTCGGCGGAGCACTCTCTTTCGGCGATATGGGTGTAGCCGCGCTATTCGATACTACCGGCCACATCACCTTACCAGTCATGCTCTACCACCGCATGAGCGCCTATCGCTTCGACGAAGCGGCCGTTACGGCGCTGGTTCTCGCCCTGATGTGCGTGGCCCTCTTTTGGCTAGTAGATCGTGGCCTGTCGCGATGACCTTCCTGAAAATAGATAACCTTCAGTTTTGCCTTGGTGACTGGCAGTTACAGGTCTGCCTTCAGGCTAAACGGGGCGACTGCATCGCGCTGATCGGGCCAAGCGGGGCTGGGAAATCGACATTGCTTTCGCTTATCGCAGGATTCGAACAACCGGACAATGGGAGAATCTTCGTTCAGGAACAACGCATCGATTCACTGGCACCTGCAGCACGGCCCGTCACAATGATGTTCCAGGAAAACAATCTCTTTAACCACCTCACGCTGTATCAGAACATCGCACTGGGCTGTCACCCGGGCCTGAAACTCACCAACGACGACTGCGCACTGATCGAGAAGGCGCTGAAAGCAACGCAGTTGAGTTCTCTTCGCTCACGAAAACCCGCTGACGTTTCCGGTGGTGAACGCCAACGGGCAGCGCTCGCTCGCTGTCTTTGTCAGAAACGTCCGCTGCTGCTGCTGGATGAACCCTTTACCGGCCTGGATCCTCGACTAAGGACCGAGATGCATGATCTGGTGGACGCATTACGCAAGAACCACGGCCTCACGGTCATTGTGGTCAGTCACCTACCCCAGGAAGTTGCCAGAATTGCAGACACGCTTGCCTTCATGCACAACGGCAAGATTCAGGAACACGGGCCAACTGATGAAACTTTGGCCAAACCGCAAAGTGCTGAACTGAAAGACTACCTGCGCTTCACGGGCGCGGGTTAAACTTTAAAAGTGGTTTCAAGAGTCTTCAGTCATGGTTTTTCGTACACTTTTTCTTACCGTCCTCGCATTACTGATGCAACCGATAAGTGCAGATAACAGCGACTGCGCGATGAATCTTGATTTCACTAAACGTTACCTCGCCAGCGATGAGTCGGTACGGCTGTGTGATGCTTATGCGGATACGGTCCTTTTGGTGGTCAACACAGCGAGTTACTGCGGCTTTACTTCGCAGTTCACAGGCCTTGAAGCCCTTCAGGAAAAATATGGTGACCGGGGATTTTCCGTGCTCGGCTTTCCTTCAAATGATTTTTTTCAGGACCCCCGCTCAGAGAATAAGATTCGAGAATTTTGCGACCTGACCTATCAGGTAAAGTTCCCGATGTTTGAAAAATCCCGGGTTGCCAAGCGTAAAGCGGAGCCACTTTACCAGGCGCTTGCCGCCCAGGCAGGACAATTCCCAAAATGGAATTTCCATAAATATCTTCTCGATCGCAAGGGTCAGGTCGTCGGCAGTTTTGGCTCGTCGGTGACACCCAGCAATGGTGAGCTCATCGACCAGATAGAGTCACTTCTCTAAAGAGTAAGTGAATCCGCTGCGGTTTCCGTGTATACCTCTCCCTCATGGATGTCGCCAGACAGAATCGCAGAGCCGTCTTCACCGATCTCGACGGAACGCTGCTCGGGCCTGATCAGAAGTTGTGTGACCGCAACCGGGCAACTCTCGAACATCTAAATTCGCTCGGTGTCACCCGCGTGGTAGTGACCGGGCGGTCCCTGTTTTCCTGCGATCGCGTCCTTGACGACACCTTTCCCATTGATCTTCTGGTTACCTCATCCGGGGCCGGAATATTTTCCTTCAAACCCAAAACGCTCCTTCAGCAGTTCGCGCTCGACAACACGGAGATGGCCCGCGCTATTGATGTCCTTGAGCAGATGAAACTCGACTTCATGGTGCATAACGCGGTTCCGGATAACCATCGATTCCACTGGCGGCGCTTTGGCCGCGCCAACCCCGACTTCGACCGACGTCTTTCGCTATACGCCGGGCACCACCAGATGCTGGAACAGGAGTTGACTCCGGCGGGCGACGCCGCCCAATTGCTGGCCATCGCGCCTTCAGAAGATCCCACCAGTCTGCATGACGAACTTGCCCGGTATTTGCCAAATCTCAACATCGTCAGAACGACTTCGCCGCTTGACCATTGCTCGGTCTGGTACGAAATTTTTCCCAAAACCGTCGGCAAATCACACGCCGCCCAGTGGGTCTGTGACCACTTTGAGCTGGATGCCGCCACAGCGCTTGCTGTCGGAAACGACTTCAATGACGTGGATATGCTGCGTTGGGCAAGCGTGGCCCGCGTTGTAGCAAATGCGCCCGAACCGCTTATCCGGGAGTTCCGATCTGTCGCAGACCACAGGGAATCTGGCTTCAGCGATGCAGTTGCCGAATGGCTGGCGAATTCCGCTTAGTCGATCCAGCTACCAGAGCAGGCGACCCTCGACAAACGCAGTCGCAAGTTCAGATTCGGGCGCATCCAGAAAATCCGAGGTAAGAGCATGCGCAACCAGTCGGCCGTTATGAAGAAACAATACGTCATCGGCGATGCGGCGCACCTGACCTAGGTCATGGGAAACCATCAGAATTCTAACGCCCTCGCTGTCAATATCATTGATGATCTCTTCCACCAAAGCCGTGGCCGCGGGATCGAGATGCGCCGTAGGTTCATCCAGAAACAACACCCGCGGCTTTAGTGCCCACGCCCGGGCGAGCGCAAGACGCTGCTGCTCGCCGCCAGATAACACCCGGGCGTTACGCTCGGCGAGATCCGTCAGTCCGGTTTTTTCAAGCACTGTATCCGTGCGATCGATCCGCTCGGTGCGGGAGATATTTCTCGAGGCGAGTGCATGCTCCACGTTGGCCCGTACTGAGCGGCGCAGCAACACTGGCCGCTGAAACACCATCGCCTGAGTCCGGCGATGCTGATCAGAGGTCCCGTCCGCCCAACGGATGGAGCCCCCAGATGGCGTCAACAGGCCATGACATAACCGCAATAACAGACTCTTGCCAGCGCCGTTAGGACCCACCACACAGGTTGGCTTGCCGGCGTGCAGAGAAAAACTCACATCAACAAGCAGGGGCTTTCCTGCCGCCTGAAAACTCAGCGAGCTCACCTGTAATGGCAAGACCTCAGGTTCCGGCATGGATGACGATTGAGACATTGCCAGTTCGTACCGACGCAACTATTCAGACTTGAATTATCGACTTGTTGAGCCTGCGACACAAAGACCGCGAAAGTTGCCTGTATCGGATAGGTTACCCAACATCAGATCGACGCTGTGTGGCTCTAATAAAGTGGGGATCGGCCGGTTCCATTGCAGATATAGGAAAGATGAAATTCCAGGATTTTTTATGGCAATATTCGTTGTGGTGCGCATGAATGCTCAGATATTGATCACCTTGAATTCCTACCCAAAACCAGAAACTACCGCTTACTGACTGTGTCCATGAGATCTTCCACACCATCTCCTGGTGGCGAGCTTATCCGTTGCACTGCAACCGAACTCAGCAAGCGTCTGCACTCTGGAGAGATATCGCCGGTTGACGTTATCGACGCTGCGGCTGCGCGCATCGAGGAGGTCAATCCATCCGTTAATGCCCTGCCTATTCTTTGCCTTGAACAGGCTCATGACGAGGCG
>JBMUHF010000264.1:0-2338 GCA_050302555.1 Arenicellales bacterium
CCGGCGGGGTTGATCCAGAAACCGTTTGATGTTTCGAATCAGATTAGAAGCGGTCCTTGTTCTACGTATTTCCAGTCGATGCAGACCAAGGCCCCGGAAATAAATCAGAGTCAGGATGACACCTGCGATGGCAACGGTATAGGGCAACCAATCTGCGTAAGTCGATTGTAGATAGACTCCTAGCCAGGGACCGATGGACAGAGCAACGACCGCCGCGACCATCCGCCAGGGTTCAAACTTGGATAATTGGTTCCTTGGAATTCGCTGCATTACATAGAGATTCAGAATGACCTCCATGGAAGTGATTCCGAATATGTGAAGGACCATTCCGGCAGAGAAAGCCCACAGGTCATTGCTGAAAAGCAGCAGGATAGAGGCTGTCATCATCAAAAGGCTGACCAGAAACCCGACATGCAGGCTGATGCGGCGAAGTGCCGAATAAACACCCAGACTGATACCGATGCCACAGATGCTGACGATGAAAAACAGTACGCTCACATGTTGCGCACTACCTAGAAGAGAAAGCGCCTTAAGTGGGAGTATCGATAACAGCACCGCCCGGGCGGCCGTCGCCACAAAAAAGAATCCCGCAAAGGGAAGATACCTGAGGGAGGCGTCTTGGGTCACGGGCATTCCATATCCCGGCCCGGACGTTGTCCAATCAGGTTACAGGCCGTCAGAAAAGGTTTGGCCCATTTCATAAGCTTCTTGGATCATCTGGGCAGGGCGTTCTCCGCCGTCCGTGGAGTGATGCAGGTAGGCAAAACGTCCATCTGCGATCCCGCAATAATTGAAGATGCCGGTTACGATCTGGGTTTCAATTGCGGTATCGTAGCCGCGCTTGGCATAAGTCGGTCCATCGGAGGCGGAAAGCCCGATAGCAAGCGCGCGTTTGTGTTTCAGGGAGTTCGAGCCGTAGGCGACGTCCTTGTTCCAGACCCGGTCAATCCATCCTTTGAGGATTGCTGGGAACGACCACCACCAGATGGGAAAGACGAGAATGATGCCCTCGTTGCGCCCAAGCCGTGCGATCTCTAACTGAACCTCGGGGGAGTAGACTTTGTCGCTGCTTCCCGAGTCGGGTTCATCCGGAGGCATGATCAGTGGGTCAAAGCCTTCACTGTAGAGATCTGCCAGTTCTGCTTCATGGCCTGCTGACCCAAGGCCGCTGATCACCGCATCCGCGATCTGACCGGTCAATGAATCCCGCCTCGGATGGGCCATAACGACAAGAATCTTCATTCTGTTTCTCTTGGTCTTTAAGTCGTGTCTCAATATAAAGGTCGGGTTTAGACTTTTCCAGTTATCATTCTTCAGACCAGAAAGTAATTTGGCGCTCTGCGCTTAATTTGATTCCAGGGTCAAGTCGCCATGAAAACCCCAACCGTTATCCTCCACACCGACAATCCGAACGCATCAAGAGAAGTGCTTGAGAAAAGGCATTCGGATCTTCCAATCCGGACCTGCAGCACTTATGAGGGTCTTGCAGGATTAATCAGTGAGACTGGAGCAGAAGTAGTGTATTCAGTGCGTTTTCAGGGCACACCGGGGTTTCCACGGGAGGCGCTGGTGAACTCTGAAAGTGTGCGCTGGATATCGATAGCAGGGTCCGGAACGGATCATCTGGCCCCGTGGGACGGAAGTCACGTCACGGTGACCAATGCCGCCGGTGTTGCGGCAGAGATGATGTCGCAGTATGTCCTCGGAGTAATGCTGCATTTCTCTTTGGGATTTCCAGCATACCGCGCTGCCCAGGCCCGCCAGGAGTGGTTGATGGGAGAAGTCGAACCCATCGACGGGAAGACGGTACTGATACTGGGCTTGGGGAATACAGGTCAAGCCGTTGCCGCACGTTCAAAGCTGATGGGTCTCGAAACACTCGGCGTCAGGGCTAACCCGAAAGACACGCCACACGTCGATGAAGTGCACAGCCTGAATGCTCTTGACGATTTATGGGGCCGCGCGGATTTTCTCGTGGTCTGCGTACCGCTGCTTGAAAGCACGCGGAACCTTGTGAGCAAAACAGCCTTTGAGCGACTAAAGCCTTCCACTGTCGTCATCGATATTTCTCGAGGCGGCGTCGTCGATGAAGCAGCGTTGATTTCGGCGCTCGATACCGGCGCGATCCGGGGAGCAGGTCTGGATGTATTCAGTACCGAGCCGTTGGCAAAAGGACACAGGCTCTGGGATTATGAAAATGTTATCGTGACACCGCATTGCTCTGCGGTCTATGCCGGATGGGACCTTAAATCGGTAGAGATGTTTTCAGACAATCTCACGCGATATCGTGAGGGCCAAACGCTTTCAAATATCGTTGACCCTGCCCGGGGTTACTGAA
>JBMUHF010000265.1:0-5330 GCA_050302555.1 Arenicellales bacterium
AAGAGGGATCACCGGCGGATAGGCAAAGCGCTTGATCTCTTTCACTTTCAGGAAGAGGCGCCCGGGATGGTTTTCTGGCATCGGGATGGTTGGGCACTCTACACCGCAGTAGAGCGATATGTGCGGAACCTGCTGGCGGAATATGACTACCAGGAAGTGCATACGCCGCAGATGCTGGACCGGAGCCTCTGGGAGCGCTCAGGTCATTGGGACAAGTTTCGGGACAACATGTTTACAACCCATGTCGATGACCGGGACTACGCGATTAAACCCATGAATTGTCCGGGCCATATCCAACTCTTCAATCAGGGGCTTCGGAGTTACCGGGATCTGCCGATCCGGATCGCCGAATTTGGCATTGTTCATCGGAACGAACCCTCAGGCACTCTTCATGGCCTGCTTCGTGCACGGCGTTTTACCCAGGATGATGCCCATGTTTTCTGCACCGAAGACCAACTTCAGGCGGAAGTCTCCACATTGATCGAGCTCACCTACAGGATGTACAAGGACTTCGGGTTCGAGGACATCGAGGTGGCGCTTTCAACACGCCCAAAACAGCGTGTGGGTGAAGATGCCTTGTGGGACCGTGCGGAGGATGCGCTTGCCCGAGCTCTAGAAGAAAAGGGGATTGAATACGTAGTTCAGCCGGGTGAGGGTGCATTTTATGGCCCAAAACACGAATTTGTACTGCGCGACTCCATTGGACGCCGCTGGCAATGCGGCACCATACAGGTCGATTTCTCGATGCCGGGCCGACTCGACGCTTCGTACGTCACCGACGATGGCTCTAAGCAGGTGCCGGTAATGATTCACCGTGCAATTCTCGGCTCTCTTGAGCGCTTTATCGGTATTCTGATTGAAGACACTGAGGGTAAACTGCCGTTTTGGCTCGCCCCCATCCAAGCAATCATTCTCAACATCACTGACCGCCAGCAGTCATTCGCTTCGGAAACAGAAAAATTCCTTAGAAAACAGGGGGTCAGAGTCGAAACTGACTTGAGAAACGAGAAAATTGGTTATAAAATCCGGGAATCTACCCTAAGACGCATTCCCTTCCTCCTTGTGGTTGGAGACCGGGAAGTGGAAGAGGGCTCTGTGGCCGTGCGCACGCGGGACGGAGAAGATCTGGGTACGGTAGCCGTTGCTGACGTACTAGAGAAATGTCTTCTCCTCAACGCAAACGCGCGGCATTAATTTTTGGAGGGATTGGCAATAGCCGGAACAAAAGAGCAAAGGCTCAACGAAGATATCACCTACGATCAGATCCGACTCGTAAGTGACACCGGGGAACAGCTAGGTATTGTTTCCCCAGACGAGGCGCGAAAGATTGCAGAAGAGCGCGGCATGGATCTGGTTGAAATTGCACCGAATGCGGAACCACCGGTCTGTCGGTTGATGGATTGGGGTAAACATCTCTACGCAAACGCCAAGAAAAAGCAAGAATCCAAGAAAAAGCAAAAGCAGATTACGGTCAAGGAAGTAAAGTTCCGACCGGGAACCGACGTTGGGGATTACGATATTAAGGTTCGGAATCTCACACGCTTTCTGGATGCGGGCAACAAGGTAAAGGTAACCTTGCGTTTCAGGGGGCGCGAAATGGCTCATCAGGAGCTTGGAATGGAGATGCTTAAACGGGTTGAAGATGACCTGAAAGAGATCGGAATTGTTGAGCAGATGCCGAAAATGGAAGGACGACAGATGATCATGGTACTGGCGCCGGCAAAAACCTAAGTACGGCCCAGCAATATTTATGGATAAAAGACGATGCCAAAACTGAAGACCAATAGAGGGGCCGCCAAACGGTTCAGCCGCACCGCGTCAGGGAAGTTCAAGCGCTCGCAAGGCTACCTCAATCACATTCTCACAAAGAAATCGACGAAGCGAAAACGCCAATTGCGTGAAGGGCTTCTGGTCCATCCAGCGGATCAGGCAGCAGTCCGCAAGATGCTGCCTTATGCCTGAGGTCAAGGCTCAGCCAGACCTCAACCCGGGAACAGAGTCAAAACGTCGCTGAATATGAACCTGAAAGAGTAGAACGATGCCCAGAGTAAAACGAGCAGTAACAGCCAAGGCCCGCCACAACAAGGTCATTTCGCGAGCTAAAGGCTATCGCGGCGCCCGCAAGAATGTATTCCGCGTAGCGAATCAGGCTGTCATGAAGGCGGACCAATACGCCTATCGAGACCGTCGCCAGCGAAAGCGGCAGTTCCGGACACTCTGGATCGTCCGCATCAACGCTGCGGCACGCATCCATGACCTCAGTTACAGCCGGCTCATCGATGGTTTGGGCCGGGCAAATATCACACTCGACCGTAAAGTACTTGCTGATATGGCAGTGCATGACCAGGTGGCTTTCGCTGCGCTGGCAGAGAGGGCTAAAGTCGCACTCGCTGCTTGACCCCGAAATGCAACGGAACACGCCTGACAGCGAGGCGTAGAATCAGGGAAAGGTAATACCACCTTTCCCTTTTTTTATTTCAATACAAGGGTTTCGATGAACGCTAGCCCCATCGCCGAATTGGATCTCCTGCTCGGTAGCGCCCTGTCAGAGATTTCTGCTACCCCTAACTCGGCAGCGGTCGAACAGCTCAGGGTAGCTTTGCTCGGGCGACAGGGAACGGTGACCGCACAGCTGAAACTGATCGGCGCGCAACCTCGGGAGTTGCGCAGGGAATTTGGCGCCGCCGTGAACCGCGTTCGCGACCAACTGACTGACGCCCTCCTGGAAAGGTCGGCCCAGATCAAAGAAGAAGAACACCAGGCCCAGATTGCTGCCCAGAAGATTGACGTTACGCTTCCCGGGCGGGGCCGGCATGAAGGTTCACTGCATCCTGTCAGTCGGACGTTGAGGAGAATTGAGCAAATCTTTACTCGTGCTGGGTTCGATGTCGCTCACGGTCCGGAGATCGAGGATGACTTTCACAACTTCGAGGCACTTAACATACCGAAAAATCATCCTGCTCGAGCCATGCATGACACTTTTTATGTCTCTGATGAAACTGTGCTACGAACGCACACGTCACCGGTGCAGATACGATACCTGGAAACCCACACGCCGCCCGTGGCGGTGATCGCTCCAGGCAGGGTGTATCGCTGCGACTCTGATGTTACGCACACACCTATGTTCCATCAGGTGGAGGGACTTGCGGTCGATTCGGATATTTCCTTTGCCGACCTTAAGGGCGTCTTGATCTTTTTCCTGGAAGAGTTTTTCGAACGCGAACTACCTGTACGCTTTCGGCCCTCGTTTTTCCCCTTTACGGAGCCGTCCGCAGAGGTAGACATGGGCTGCGTGTTTTGTGAGAGCGAGGGCTGCCGAATCTGCGGGCACAGTGGCTGGATTGAGGTACTTGGCTGCGGAATGGTTCACACGGAAGTTTTTCGGCAAGTAGGTATCGATAACGAATTGTTCACAGGCTATGCTTTTGGCCTAGGCATCGAGCGCCTGGCAATGCTGCGCTATGGGGTTGATGACCTCCGACTCTTTTTTGAAAACGAAGTCTCATTTCTGAAACAGTTCGCCTGAGTCCGATATGATCATCAGTGAAAACTGGCTTCGTGAATGGGTCGATTTTGACCCCGCCTTCGATTCTCTACCGGCGATTCTGACGGGGGCTGGTCTCGAGACAGGTGTTATTGAGGAGGTCGCGCCACTGCCTGATTCAATAGTGGCAGGATACGTTCGGGAGATTGCTCCGCATCCGGACGCAGATAGCCTGACTATCTGTCAGGTTGATACTGGTGACTCGAAAACCCATCAGGTGATCTGCGGTGCGTCAAACGTCGCAAAAGGCGTTGTTGCGCCATTTGCCCGAATCCGAACCCGTCTTCCGTCAGGGCTGAAAATCGATAAAGCCGTGATCCGGGGGCAAAAATCGGCCGGGATGTTGTGTTCTGCGGCTGAACTGGGGCTTGAAGAGCAATCCAGCGGGCTCTTGCTTCTTGATCCGGAGCTTCGACCTGGGGACCCCTTAAATCCCCATCTGCAACTTCCAGACCGACTTCTGGAGGTCGAGTTGACGCCGAACCGCGGCGATTGCCTCAGCATACTCGGGATTGCGCGAGAAGTTGCCGCGTTAACTGGCGGTTCGCTTTTGGAGCCAAAACTTCCTCGGGTCCGCCCGATAGGCTCCGAACCAAGGCTCGTTACACTCGATGGTAACGGCGGCTGCCTGCGCTATGTCGGCCGGACGATCACGGGGGTGCGGCCAGGAGCCCGTACCCCCGACCTCCTACGGGAACGACTCAGGAGAGTAGGTTCGCGAAGCATCGATGCGCTGGTTGACATCACCAACTATGTGATGCTTGAGATTGGGCAGCCTATGCACGCGTTCGACCGTGACAGGCTTAAAGGAAATATTTGTGTTCGTTCGGCGATGCCTCGAGAGCGGATAAAACTACTTGATGGCGAGCGGGTAACCTTAAGCACTGACGCGTTACTGATTACGGATCGCTCTGGCGCAGTTGCGCTTGCCGGCATCAAGGGCGGTGCGAGCACCATGATCCATGAAGGGACTCGGGCGATATTCCTCGAGGCGGCCTGCTTTGATCCAAATGGAATAGCACAGACAGCGCGTCGGTATAACCTGAACACGGATGCCTCCCATCGTTTCGAAAGGGGTGTCGACTTTCAATTGCCAGCAAAGGCAATCGAACGCGCGAGCGCCCTGGTGCTGCGAATCTGTGGCGGTAATTGCGGACCCCGAATTGAATCCGTGGCGCCGCGACTTCTGCCGAAAAGAAGATGGGTAACACTGCGTGCATCTCGGTTACAACGGATGCTTGGGGTTAAGGTCCCGACGGCGAAGGTATCCGCTGTTTTCACAGCGCTCGGGATGAACTGTCAGCGTATCCAGGGCGGTTGGCGCATAAAAGCCCCAAGTCACCGCTACGATATCGCGGCGGAACATGACTTGGTCGAAGAAGTTGCCCGGGTCGTGGGCTACGATAGATTTCCGGTTAATCGACCTAAGGTTGCGGCCAGTCGGCGACTTTCGCCAGAGGCGCTCGTCCCCCTCGACCGAGCGAAGGATTTTCTAGTCGACCGAGGGTATCGAGAGGCGATTACCTACAGTTTCGTTTCGGCTGATCTGCAAAAACATGTTCGCGGACGACAATCAGCGGTGAAACTCAAGAATCCGATCTCGGTCCACATGGCGGAGATGAGGGTGTCCCTGCTTCCGGGCCTTCTGGGAGCGCTGGCCTACAATACGCGGCGACAGGTCCGCGACATTCGCCTTTTTGAGGCCGGACATGTTTATTTAAAAAGGGGTAAGGTGATCCGGGAGAATCAATGGCTCGCGGGCGCAGTGATGGGCTCCGCTAACGGG
>JBMUHF010000266.1:0-1379 GCA_050302555.1 Arenicellales bacterium
CTTTCGTGAGCTCACCTGCGGGCTCGACTGTGCTGTGGGCATCCTCCGCAAGGACTTCGACTTTTGCCGATTCGGGCACTGGAGCGGGTTTCTCAGCGTCATCGCTCCCTGCCTCATCGCCTGACTCTCGCTGACTCTCTACAGTCGACCCTAGTCCTTCCTCATCTTCTTCTGCCGGCTCGGGCGAATGCGCGACAATCCAGCCTGGATCGTCGGCCTGAAATCTGGCGGGAAGGTAGTACACCACCTGAGCAGGTAACGTTTTGTCCGGGTGACGTTTCTTGAATTCGTTCACCCCGATCCGCGAGATGCCGTAACTCAGAAATATTTGACAGCGCTCACAGGTTACCCCTCGATACCGAACCCTTTGCTCATCATTTACCCAGACATTTATCCGGCCGCTGGGATTATTCCAGACCCCCTCTACAATAATCTCATGCCATTGACCGCGAAGTTCTCTCTCACTTATCAAGGAAAAAAAACGCGATTCATCGTCAAAGCGACTACCGAACCACAACGCGCCGGTACTCCCAATCTCAAAGACCCACGCGGCCCCACCGGTACCCTTGTCGATGAACTGCCCATGTCGGTTGCGAGCAGGATAACTGCCTTCGAAATCTTCTGGGAAAAAGACCTTCCAGCGATACCAATATTCCTGGGAAGAGGAGGAAGGCACATTACTATCCTGAGCCACTTCGGCGCGCTCAACGCTGTTTTCGCAATCGTTGTACGGTGGTTCAGAGATGCAATCTCCGGGGCGGAGCTCAAAACGCTGCACGATAGGGTCTGATGCGAGTCCGGTTGGATCCTCAACCTCAGTCACAGCCCACTCCTTGTCCGTCAGAAACCGTGTAACCCCCCCCTGTTGGTCGTCAGCGGCATGCGTAAAGACCGCCGCGAAGGCGAGGCCAATTCCAATTATTCTAAAATTCACTACAGTACCTCTAGATCTACAGTGGGCGATGCGTCGACAACAACTTTGCTGATCCGGTCGGCGAGGGTCTCAACTTCTGGCCCTAGGGGTCTTGAATCTGTCACTGGCGGCACCATCGATCGAATCGCCTCCAAGAATTCTATAAGAGCGGGAGGCGCGCTTCTTTCTGTCACGTACAGGGCCTGACTTGCAGTAAGTCCAAGATAAGCTAAAACGGCATCCAGCGCACGACTGGCTGTTCCATATTGATTGAAAGCCCAGAATGTGGGCACCCCGATGTCGTTTTGCCCGAAGCCGCCGCCCTCCGAACCGGGTAGCAGAGTAACTTGAGCGGCCCTCCTCGCCTCCTCCTGATACGCAACAGCTGCCATCCCCGCGACGCCGATGTACCCGTCTTCCTTCGCAAGCAGCTGATCAGGGAGATGGGAGACTTTGCTGTCAAGCA
>JBMUHF010000267.1:0-1670 GCA_050302555.1 Arenicellales bacterium
ATATGAAACCTGAACACCCGTCCTGGTGGGATCCGCATTCGGATCAGCCTTTCAAGCTCGACCGCTCACAAAAACCTCGATTGAAGGCCGATAACCTCAACGAGTATCTTCGAACAGCATTGACCGCTATAGGGTCGATCCCGGCGGTTGCCTGGCACTACGCCTACCCACAGAAGCACTCACCACCACCGCCGACTGACTTTATTGGTCTCGGCATTTCTCCGGATCACGGGGATCATAGTGAAGTTGCTGATCTGACTGAGGAGCTAGGTGTTCAGAAACTGCTGCTGCGGGTACCGTCTTGGCACGTGAGTGAGCTTGATTACTATCTTGACTTTGCAGCTCGATTCAAAGGTCGCGACCTGCTAATCAATATCCTGCAATCCCGGCAAAGCGTACTCGACCCATCGCATTGGCTAGATGCCGTCGATCAGATCATCACTGCCTTCTACCCGCTGACTAAGACATTTCAGATAGGTAACGCAGTGAACCGAAGTAAATGGGGCTGTCAGCACACCGGAGAGTATCTCGAACTTCTGAAGGGGTTAAGCGATCTTCGGATGAGTCGACCTGACCTTGTTCTCGGTGGATCGTCTGTTATCGACTTTGAACCGTTAGCAACGCTTCGCACATTAAGCAACGGCCATCGCTACCGACTTGACGCCTGCACTTGCGCCCTTTATGTAAATCGCCGAGGTTCACCTTATGCCCGCCAGTACAGGCTCTTTGATCTCGAACGAAAAATACGATTGATCCGCGCGATGACCGAATGGTCAAACCGCTGTGCGCCTCGTCTTTGGATCACAGAGACCAACTGGCCGCTTCTGAACACGCGACCGTACACCCCCAACTCAGGACTGCCTCGCTCTACCGTCGATGAAATCACACAGGGGAAATACCTGACGGAGTACTACCAGATTGCGTACCAGACCGGTTGTGTAGAGCGGGTTTACTGGTGGCAACTCGTCAACCCAGGATACGGGCTGGCAGACCATCGCGAGGGCAAGATCCGTAAGATGCCTTCTTTCCATGCATTCGCCAATCTATTTAAGGGTACGATTCTTTCTAAGTAAGGACGTCACACCCTAGATCGTCATCTGACGTACGCCGGCACCACCCCCCACCAATAGTACGTCTGCGCGTCGGGCAGCAAAAAGGCCGTTATCGACCACGCCCGCGAGCAGATTGATCTTTGACTCAATCTCCAAAGGGTCTGTGAGATTCAGGCCGCGGACATCCAAAATCACGTTGCCGTTATCGGTGGCGAAATCGGCTCGTAGTTGCGGCTGGCCACCCATCATGATCAGTTTACGGGCCACGAGACTCTGCGCCATCGGAATCACCTCGACCGGCAAAGGAAAGGACCCAAGATGATCTGACAACTTGGATTCATCAATAATACAGACAAACCGCTTGCTGGCGCTGGCCACAATCTTCTCCCGCGTGAGCGCCCCACCGCCGCCTTTGATCAACTGTAAGTGGGCTGTCGCTTCATCTGCACCATCGACATACAGCGACAGGTCTCCGGTCCGGTTAAGATCCAGGACCGGTAGGCCGATTGCCTTGAGTCGGTCGGCAGATACCGTTGAGCTGGAAACGACACCGTCAATTTTCCCTTTGACGGCTGCCAGAGCGTCGATAAAGAAGTTGGTCGTCGACCCCGTACCCAC
>JBMUHF010000268.1:0-3631 GCA_050302555.1 Arenicellales bacterium
GACAGTTTGAAGCAAGAGGGCGGAAAGCCTTATCGGCCTAATGATTTGGTTGTCGATCATCACGGTGGAATTTATGTCACGTTCACACCGCAGGGGAAAGTCGTTTATATCGACCCTAACGGAAAACTGTCGATATAAACGACTTGCCCCCGCGGTGTGAACGTGACATAAACTACCGTCGACGGTAGCGCATTGGGAAGTGTTGCTGCCGGCACTTTCGCCAGATTAGATTTACTGCGATCGAGCGCTATCAAAGTGGAACGGTTTTTTAGGTTTTGATAGGCCCGGATCATTGGTATGGTCCTTCTTTTGTCTTGATTGCTGTCGTGGGTCGGCAGGAGGGGTGCTTTACCGTCAGATTTTGGTGCAATGGGCCACCGCGGCACTTGATCAAGTCGATACGCAAGCCATCGTCAGTATTCCGACAGTGTAGTTTTAGGGTAGCCATGCTGTGGGTATGCAGTGCGCTTTCATTCTGAAAACAGATGCCCAACCCACCTCCATGCTCAGCAGCAAGTTGCAGTCGCCGTGTGGCGGACTGGTGCAGCTTGCCGGGCCAGCACAGTACAGCGCTGCACGCCCGTGAGCGCAATGCCTGTTCTGCTGACCATAGGATGTCTGACCGGTCTACTGCGGTAATCATCAGGATTTTTGACAGGTCCAAGCCGTTCTGACTTAAGCCGGGCGGGTAGGGTATGGCCGGCGGTGTAATCCAGATTTGCCAGGGCCGCGTAGACATGATTTCGCCAAGGGCTGGCATCAGTAGCCACAGCGGGCTGTAGGTGATATTTTCCACCAGGATTTCAGTCAGGGCATGCTGAGGCCATCCGCCGCCAGGCAGATGCCGGTCAAGGACGGAGAAACCGGTTGCGACAGTATCCCCTGATCGGGTTGTTTTTTTGCCGCGCCAGATATCCCGCCGTTTTAGGCAGGATTCCAGGTTCACGGTAGGGAATCGTTTCGTATCACGCCTACGCCAATCCCTTCAATGGCCAGGGGCTGCTGGCGCAGGTCAATTCGCACAGGATCAAAGTCGGGATTTCTGGGAAGCAGGGTAACGATATTTCCCCGACGTCGGAATTCTTTGACCGTTACTTCATCTTCCAGTCGGGCTACGACGATCTGCCCATTGGTGGCCTCCCGTGCGCGGTGCACGGCCAGCAGGTCACGGTTGAGAATACCAGCATCCCGCATGCTCATGCCGCGCACTCTCAGCAGATAGTGGGCCCGGGGATGGAACAGTCTGGGCGGCAGGGGATAATGATCTTCGATGTGTTCAGTTGCCAGAATCGGGTTTCCAGCGGCCACTTCGCCAATAACAGGTACCCCAGAGGGCGCCAGTAGCCGTATGCCCCGGGATGCTCCAGATTGAAGTTCTATAGCGCCTTTACGTGCCAGTGCCCGTAGATGCTCTTCGGCCGCGTTGGCTGAACGAAAGCCCAACTGTTTGGCAATTTCAGCGCGGGTTGGGGGCATGCCAGTGTTGTCGACAAAGCTCTGGATGCACTCAAGTACCTGTAACTGCCGTGCGGTTAGGGGTCTGTTCATGAGGAGTTCTGAAGTTGCAGAGAGTTCGGGCAGATTTTCTAATACTGTTTATATATACAGTTATTTCCAAGTCTTGTCCAGCCTCGCTGGTTTTGGCTTGGTTGCTGGGTCGACCAGCGACTGCTTCAGAAAAACAGCTGTAGGGACAGAACGATGAAATCGCTGTCTTCGAGGTAGGAGAGAGCGTTGCCTGAATCCACATCGACGAAGGTCTGTGCTTCTAGTGTGATCCGGGCGTCGTCCAGGATTCGCCGGCTTGCTTCCACCCGGAAACTGTTACTGCCGTCGTCAAGATCAGAGAAGACGCCTACCAGGAACTCCGAACTCTGGGTGTCGCTGAACGATGCCCTCAGACCGGCAAAAAGGTCATTCTGCATGGGGACCGTAGCGCGGTCTTCACGACTGTCGCCGTGCCATTCCGCCAGCAGGCCGAGATCAAAAAGCGCATCCGCCAACCCGTAAATTGTGTACTCCGCTCCACCAATGATTGCGGTGAAGTCGTCGGTGACAGTGTCTGACTCAAAGGCCCGATAGATGGCTTCCAGCTTCCAGAGCCAACTATCCAGAGTCAGTTGAAGATCCAGGCCCGCCTGGTGAATCAGAGGGTATCGGGGCCGATAGGCGCCAGTGGACTCAGGAATGAATTCCGGATCACGCGAGGTGCCGCTGAACCATGAGAGCCCGTAGTCCGCGATACCCTGATATCCTGAAAGTCGCAGTGCAAAATCCACGTGTTGTGCTTCATTGTCGGCGCCGTAGAGCGGTTTATCGTTACTGATAGGAAAAGGCAGCGCCAGCGGCTGGTTTGGCGGCAGAAACTCACGCTCACGGAACCCGGGTAGTACATACAAGTCCACACTATTCTGATCAAACAGCCGGCTGATCTTGATCATCGCCTGACCGAGTTTGTCCTCGCCGTCGAAACCCTCCAGTTGATCTGTCTGGTTAATGATATCCACCAGATGTCCAGATTCGGTAACGCCCCAGAACACACGACTGATGCCCGCGATTCCCTCCCAGTTATCCTGGGTATACAGCAGGTTCAACTCCCGAATGTCGACGTGACTCATTTCTCCGCCAGTGGATGCGACTCGGCCGTAGGGGAGGAAGGTGCCGATCAGATGGTCGGAATCAAAATCACTGCTGAACTCTGCCTCGATGCCAGTGAAAAACTGCTCTCGATTATCGATAGAGCCTGCAGAGAGACTCGGAAAGAACTGTCCCTGGAGCGAAAGTTCAAACTGCTTGGTGACATCCGCGGGGGCAGGTGACGCGAAAGCAGAGGCGAACAGCACTACGGCGAGAAGCCATAGATGCCGGAGTCCTCTGCGCGCCCAGATCACAGTAGTCGTTTCAGAGCATTTTTGTTGAAGTCGCTACTCTTCAGGGGGGTTTCAAAATCGTAATTGAACCACAATAAGGTCGTACTTTTTCCGGTCTGATGATTGGTCATTTCCATCCTGTCTGCTCGCCAGAATCCACCAGGATACTCCTGATACTCAGAAAAATTCAGCGTCTTGAGTAGCTCATCCTTTCGGTCAAAGTACTCGATCTTGATGGATCGGAATTCAACCTGATCCAGCCAGACGATCTGTCGGGTGTAGCCTGAGTTGTCGTAGAGGGGGATGCGTTCGATCACGTAGCACTGGTAGCGATCGCAAGCCTCGTCACGGAGATAGCGGTATTGATATTTGTCGAGCTCCTGGGAACTGAGATCTTCAAATGCGAATTCACTGCCCATAAACGGGCCTGAACGATTGCGTGAAGATATTCTCTTTACTCGTTTGATTGCAGGTAGGTAGAGCCATTGATCATCTGGCTCCAGGCCATGCGAGAAAGTCAGCATGGCGGTGCCGCGTACATCCCGGGGCTCATGGAAGAGGGAGAGCGTCTTATCCCCGTCGCCGTCCACCTCTAATTGGCGGGTGCTGATTTTGCGTCGACTTTCCTTGCCCGCGCGGTTTCGCAGAATCATTTCCATATCCGAACTTTGAAATTGCCAGCCGCTGTCCCGCTTGTCTGCCTGGGCGGCAATCTCAAGGCCGCGGGCGTCGGGCGTCTCGGCTTGCAACGTGTGGGGCAT
>JBMUHF010000269.1:0-1349 GCA_050302555.1 Arenicellales bacterium
CTCCATGCCTAAAAGAGATCCATGCTTTCGTAGAGTTTTATAACAAAAACTCTACGAAAGCAGGGATCTCTTTTAGGCATGGAGTGCACCATGTGGCCCAAAAATTTACGACTAAATATTTGCCACGTGTATTTGTCTCAGTAAAGACACTGCCGTCAGTATCGGTTAGTGTGAAGGAGTAGTCCGCGGGCCATCACCTGAGTAATCCAGCTTTTGCAGACACCCTGGAAATCATCGCAACCGAAGGCATTGCTCCATTTTACGAAGGCGTAGTTGGTGCGAAACTGATCGAATCGCTTCAAGACGATTCCAGCAGACCTGCGCTAATGACCGCCCAGGATCTTGCCAACTACGAGACTCTGTCGAGACCGCCGGTATGTGCCCGCTATCATGAAACGGCTGTATGCGGGATGGGTCCGCCGAGTTCAGGAGCACTAACTGTCGGTCAGATTCTTCAGCTCATTGAACGCTTTGATCTCAAGAACCTGGGGGCCAGTCCTGAGAGCATTCATCTTATTCTGGAAGCATCGCGCCTGGCCTATGCCGACCGTGCACGCTATATAGCAGACAGCGACTTTGTTTCGGTTCCGGTTGAAGGACTACTGAATACGGATTACCTGCAAGGCCGAAGTCAACTGATTCAGCCGGCGACTTCCATCGGCAAGGCGCTGCCAGGCCATCCCCCAGGCATAACTACCGCGCAAGCATCGATGCAACAGTTCGAGCCAGCCGGTACCAGCCATTTCAGCATCGTCGATGCAAAGGGCAGTATCGTCTCGATGACGACAACGATCGAATCAGGGTTCGGCAGCATGCTCATGACGCAGGGATTTTTACTCAACAATGAAATGACAGATTTCTCCTTCAGGTCGAGTAAAGAAGGCCGGCCAATTGCCAACCGGGTTGAGGGCGGCAAACGACCCCGCAGTTCAATGGCGCCCACCATTGTCTTTGACTCAAAGGGAGCGCCGATGCTGGTGACAGGATCCCCTGGGGGTAGCCGGATTATCTGTTATGTTGTTCAGACTCTCGTGGGGGTCATGGACTGGGCGATGAACCCGCAGCAGGCAGTGTCGATGCCCCACTTTTGCAACCGCAACGGGGCAACAGACCTTGAATCACATCACGGTGCAGAAACCCTGAAGGCTGCCTTGACGGATTTTGGACATGAGGTCCGGGTCCGAGACATGAACAGCGGCCTACACATGATCCAATTGCTTCCTTCGGGACAACTTCTGGGTGGCGCAGATCCGCGCCGCGAGGGTCTGGTGCTGGGCGAGTAACTCTTACGACTCAAAGGACGCCATCACACGGTGATGATAGTCCACCTTGTCAATATCACCAGCCCG
>JBMUHF010000270.1:0-2294 GCA_050302555.1 Arenicellales bacterium
CCTTTCACAAGTGTCCGGCCGGCGTTGTGAGAACCGTCCATATGTGCTGCGGTTATCCCGATCGACTCGACAGCGTGGATTACCCCAAAGCCGACCGCCAGAGCTATATCGACCTCGCCGACACGATCGAAGATGCCTCGATCGATGCCATATCCCTTGAGGACGCCCATCGCCACAATGATCTCAAACTATTGGAGCACTTTGAGCGCACCACTGTGATTCTGGGCGTCGTGGCGATCGCCAAAAGTGAAGTGGAGCCGGTGGAAGTCATTCGTGATCGCCTACAGACGGCGCTGATGCATATCGATGCAGAGCGCCTGCTCGCAGCACCTGATTGTGGTCTGGGGCTTTTGGGCCAAGACCTGGCCCGACACAAACTCGCGAACTTGTGCGAGGCGGCCCAATCCTTTGGCTGATTAATTGAGCGACTGTCGGCCAGCGTGAAGTCTTCTCCCGTGCAATCTCCCAGGCGGGCTCCGCCGTTCAATACGCAGCAGCTTTAGAGATTGCTCTCTCAGTCACTCGACTGGTTGTCGGTATTCCAGGGCGCTTTGACGGGCATGAAGTTTTCGTTGATATTGACTGTCGTGTCGTAGCCAAAAATGCCTTCAAGCCGCACGGTAAAACGGAAGGTGGCGTCGTGATCATATTCCGAAGGGAAGTGCACGCCGGGCTCAAGTTCCCAGAACAGCCATTTCTTCTTGGTCATTCTGCGGTAGCGCACTTTCAAGACGGCGTCATGTACGGTGAATTCCGGCTTATCACGTAGGAATATCTCGAAATCGTAGGCGATGGCTTCTGACTTTGACCGTCGTAGCTTTTCATACAGACTGAAATACTGATCAAGACACCAGCCATCGTCACATTGGCTGGAATTATTCTCATACCAGCGCAGCACCGTCGTTGGACGGAAGAAGTACTCAGAACCGATCACGCGATCAAAGTCTGCCTGGCCTCGATACTCGAATTTGCTTTTGGTGAAGTAATAAAAGGAGTTTGTCAGCTGAGGCGCCCACGGACCGCCGGTCTTGAATGTTTTGCTCTGCCGGGCCCGCACATAGGGCTGGTACCTTCCATCCCGACGGCGGATACCGAGATCGAATCGAATCTGTTTCAGGGCGGTCTCGTGTTTGCCTCTTATCTGTAAACTGACATTTTGCTGGTTCTCGTCAAGGTCATTGATTCGACCCTCGTCTTCGTCATCACCAAGAATGAGCTTCAGCCGGTTTTCGGTCTTCGGCAGAGAAATCCGGGCCCGAACGCCTGGGCTAAGCTTGGTGCCCTCGTTGCCGTCATAGCGCACCCGGACAAACGCCCTCAGCCGCGTCTGCTGATCCACCTCAGCTGGTTGACTGTTGGAGAAAAATCCGTCAACCCGGTTTGCCGTTTCCAGGACCCACTCTGACCAGTCATCGTGGATCTCGTCGACCTGGTCTTCGTCTCCTTTTTTATCTGCTATGGCTGGCGAAAAAAGGAGGAGGCCCAGGCACAAAACCAGCAGCCGCGATGGATTTTTGAATTGATTGAACATGGTCAGTTTTTTTTGGCGCGCATGATTTCTGTGGATTGCTTATTCAAGGTTAAACAGCCAGCTCTCGTCGATTTTGCAGAATCCATAACCCGTTAAAAAGTTTGACCGTTGCTGGTGGTTTCAAGAGTCATCTTGTGGCATGAAAGATCCTGCTTCTGGTAATCCCTCGTTACCGTCCAGACGCGCGGTCTGTTCCTTGCGGCGAAATTGTTTTATCACCGTAAAGGTCGCAGGCAAGATGCTGGCGGGTGATGTCATTTCGGTGCGCGGTCGCTTCATCGAAAAATAACAGTACGGGCCATAGGTATGCTCTATCCGGTTCAGCATCTTTCCGTGCTGGAAGTACACGTGGGATTTGCCGGCTATTACCGACAGTGACTGATGGACAGTTACGGTCGAGTTGATCGGTATCTTCGCAGGCGCCCCGCCAACCGATACAGCAAGTGAAAAGGCTAATACCGGGAACGTTGCTGTGCTGAAAATAAAGCCATTAACCGCGGTGATGATTTTTCGTACGAGCATGCTGTTTATATTCTGTTGTCCGGTTTAGATACGTTGCAGGGAAAGATGATAGCGATGGCGTTTATCTGTCTTTGGGCCATCCCTACTAGATTGCTTGTTTCAAAGTCTTCCTGGAGCCTCGATACTTCGCAGGGCAGGCTGCCCTAAACACGATCAGGCGCATTCAACAGAGCACCTCGAACTCCGTATCAAGACGGGTGCCGTCGTCCACCCGGATGACCAATTGCCAGAGACCGATAAA
>JBMUHF010000271.1:0-4035 GCA_050302555.1 Arenicellales bacterium
GGGACTATCCGGTTCCGGGAAGTCAACGCTTCTACGCTGCATCTCCCGCCTGACAGACGCGACCGCTGGAAGTATTTTCATCAACGGACAGGATCTGTTGGCGATGTCCAACAAGCAGTTGATCGAACTCCGTCGAGAAACGATGGGTATGGTTTTTCAGAGTTTCGCGCTGCTGCCGCACAAAACGGTACTCGAAAATATCGCTTTTCCCTTGCAGGTAAAAGGAGTTCGCACGCAAGATAGTATTAAAAAGGCCATGGATATGGTTGAACTTGTGGGGCTTCGGGGGCGCGAGAACTACTTCCCCCGGGAACTGTCCGGGGGCCAACAGCAACGCGTCGGAATTGCCCGATCACTGGCCGTCGAGCCTGACCTCTGGTTCCTCGACGAACCTTTCTCGGCGCTCGATCCCCTGATCCGGAAAGAAATGCAGGATGAGTTCCTCCGGCTACAAAGCGTACTCAATAAGACTATTCTTTTTGTGACCCATGATTTCGATGAGGCGCTACGATTGGCAGACCGGATTGCGATTATGAAAGACGGCGTCATTGAACAACTAGATACCCCAGCCAACATCGTGCTCAATCCGGCAACCGAATATGTCCACAGGTTTACCGAAGATGTCCCTCGGGAAAAGGTGCTCAGGATTGAGTCCGTGATGGACCCCTTCAATAGTTCAGAAACGATGAGCGAGCTAAAGGTCTCTAAAGATGCAATTATCGAAACGGTTGCTGAAGCTGTTCTTAGCGAACAGAACCCTGTCCCGGTCACCGACGAGAACAACGAGGTTGTTGGCGTTTTGCACCCGTCTAGAGTGATTCACGTACTCTTCGGGGGGAGAGCCGACTACCCGAAGCAGTGAACAATCCGCACTGATCGCAACCGATCGAAAGCGCTGCTGGACTAGGACAGAACCTGCTCCCTCCCAGCGCGCTTTCTTGCAACCTCAATCCTATCGACGGAAACTACTAAAACAGCCCTTCTATCTCACCGTCTTCGTTAACGAAAATATTGTTGGCCGCGGGCACTCTCGGCAGTCCCGGCATAGTCATAATCTCACCGCAGATAGCCACAATGAATTCCGCCCCCGCGGAGAGACGCAGCTCCCGGATGGGCACCATATGATCACTGGGCGCACCCAGTAAATTCGGATCTGTCGAAAAACTGTACTGCGTCTTCGCCATGCAAACCGGGAAGTGGCTGTAACGCTCCTCGAAATCCGCAAACTGGGCGCGCACTTTCTTGTCAGCAATGATGTCATCGGCGCCGTAGATTGAACGGGCGACGGTACGAGCCTTGTTCCACAAAGACATCTGATCATCATACAGCGGCCGGAACTGGGACTTACCTGAATCCGCAAGCGTAGCGACATACTGTGCAAGATCTTCCGTGCCAGCGCCGCCATCGGCCCAGTGACTGCACTCAAAAACCTCAACGCCGAGATCTCTGCAGTAGACCCGAATCGCATCAATCTCAGCCGGGGTATCAGAGACGAATTTGTTTATCGCTACGACCGCGGGTACGCCGAACTGTCCGATGTTTCGAAGATGCCGACCCAAGTTTTCGAGCCCCTCTTGCAGCGCGCCGACACTCTCGGTATTGAGGTCCGACTTTGCAACCCCTCCATGCATTTTGAGGGCCCGGGCGGTAGCCACTAGCACGACTGCATCAGGCTTGAGGCCCGCTTTGCGGCATTTAATATTGAAAAACTTTTCTGCGCCAAGGTCAGCGCCGAAGCCTGCTTCAGTCACCACGTAATCAGAGAGCTTGAGCGCCATTTTGGTCGCTCGAACCGAATTACATCCATGGGCAATATTAGCGAACGGCCCGCCGTGAATGATGGCTGGGTTATTCTCAAGGGTCTGAACCAGGTTTGGCATAAAGGCGTCGCGCAACAGTGCCGTCATGGGGCCTTCGGCTTTGAGGTCACGGGCATGAATCGGCTCACGTGAACGGGTATATCCCACGATTATGTTGCCCAGCCGACGTTGCAGATCATCGAGATCTTCTGCGAGACAGAAGATCGCCATAATTTCCGAGGCGACTGTAATATCAAAACCACCTTCTCGGGGGAAACCGTTGGCGACACCGCCGAGCGCCACCGTGATCTGGCGAAGCGCGCGGTCATTCATATCAACGACGCGACGCCAGGTCACCCTGCGTTGGTCAATCGCCAACTCATTACTCCAGTAGATGTGATTCTCTACTAGGGCGGAAAGGAGGTTATGAGCCGCTCCAATCGCATGAAAATCTCCCGTGAAGTGAAGATTAATATCTTCCATCGGGACAACCTGCGCGTAACCGCCGCCTGCGGCACCACCTTTCATACCGAAACAGGGGCCAAGCGAGGGCTCACGAAGGCAAATCAACGCCTTCCTGCCAATCCGGTTTAATCCGTCACCCAGGCCAACGGTCGTGGTGGTCTTCCCTTCCCCGGCAGGGGTTGGAGAGATCGCGGTGACCAGGATCAGCTTTCCATCGGATCGGTCCGATAAAGAGCCGATGAACTGATTGCTGATTTTGGCCTTGGTGGGGCCATAAGGCAGCAGTGACTCTGACGGAATATCCAGCTTGTCGCCAATCTCTCCGATCGGTCGTACCGCCGCCACACGTGCAATCTCGATATCACTGGGTACTTTATCCATGACTCTCCTCTGGCTTTACTATGTTATTAGTGATTATTGAACGAATCCAAATGGGACGCCTTTAAACGCCGGGCCGCCACCACGGTGTTGCGCATCAGGACGGCAACCGTCACCGGTCCGACCCCGCCGGGCACAGGCGTAATCCATCCCGCGACTTCCCGACAGGCATCATAGTCGCAATCCCCCACGACGCGACTGTGGCCCTCATCGGACTCAATCTGGTTGATGCCGATATCGACCACAACTGATCCTGGCTTTAGCATTTCTCCCTTAAGGAGTCCTGGTTTACCCACGGCAACGAATACGGCATCTGCTCTACGCGTATGGACCGCGACTTCCCGGGTCATATGGTGACATACCGTCACGGTGGCGCCCTCTGCCATCAGTAGGAAGGCGATAGGCTTTCCGACAATCTCGGAATGTCCGATCACTGTGACTTCCAACCCCGGCAAGGCGACGCCGGTCTCCTTGAGCAGTTCGACTGCCGCCATAGCGGTGCACGGCCCGAGTTCAATATTTCGATAAACAATGTTACCGATTGACGCAGGATGCATTCCTTCCACATCTTTAAGCGGCGCGATGCTGGACTGCAGCTGCTGAATCGGTAAGTGTTCGGGAACCGGTCGCTGCAGAATAATACCTGTCACATCGTGATCAAGGTTCAGTTGCGCGATCGCCGATCGCACGTCCTCTTCTGAAATATCTGTCGGAAAATTGCACCGTTCGAAGTCGATTCCCACCTGGTTCGCGGCACGTTCCTGATTGCGGATGTAGAGATTGACCGCAGGATGATCTCCAATCCGGATCGATACCAATCGCGGAGTCCAGCCAGAGGAGCTCAACACGCTGACATCCTGAGCTACTTTCGAGAGCATCGTCGACGCGACCGCTCTCCCGTCGATGTCTCGGTAGTCCGCCGCCATCCCCTGGGTCATATTTAAACTCATACTTCTATTAGATTTTTTATATTACGTCCTGGCAGTTCACGCAACCCGATCAGGCGCATTCTCACCTTCTAGCCCTCAGGCAGTGTCGGGTACCGACTTCCCGGCGCAACTGACGGCATCTCGGGCACAAAGTCGCAGGCGGAGACCTGCGTGCACATTACCTTCTACATCGCGAACGTCGCAGTCTAGACCAAACTCCCCCTACACTCGCGAGAACCTCCCTATCAGACGATAACTCTGCCTAACCACCCTTTTGGCAGTCGGTGACGGTATCAGCCCGGACGTGGAACTGACACCGTCAGATCTCACAGGAGGCTCAGAACTTCACGTAGGCTTTGCGCAGAGCCACCATCGGATGCTTGGGCGACATCTGAAACTTGATCAGAAGTTCACGTGCAATCATGTCCCGGTCCTGCTGATTATCAGGCAGAGCGATCTCCTCC
>JBMUHF010000272.1:0-6315 GCA_050302555.1 Arenicellales bacterium
GAAAACCCGACTGCTCCAACGCAGCATCTACCGCAGCCGCATAGCCACGCGGTCCAAGCCCGCAGAGGACAGCCTGCGCCAGGTCGGAAAAAAATGACTCCTGGCGAAAGGGTTCCCTCGCATGCACATTGGAAAGGTGAACCTCGATGAACGGAAGCCCGACAGCAGCGAAAGCGTCCCGCAATGCGATGCTGGTATGGGTAAACGCCGCCGGATTGATAACGATGAACCGCGTCCCATCGGTGCCCGCCAGTTGAACGCGGTCAACGAGTTCACACTCGCTGTTGGATTGGAGCGTCTCAAGCCGAGCGCCAACAGCATCACACTGCTCAAGCGCCCGGTGATTGATTTCCTCGAGGGTGCACGCACCGTAGACGCCCGGTTCCCGCGTACCGAGCAGGTTTAGGTTGGGGCCGTGAAGCAGCAGAATATCGGGCATCGTTAGTTTCCTAGGCTAGAGTATATTTTACCATTTTGGAGATTTTATGTACAGATAAAGACATTTATGGACTATTTCGATGAAGTTATCGGGTTTTTTCAATAATTCCAAGCCGAACGTCACGGTAACGATTTGCCTCAGAGAAGATCAGCAAGCCATTGGTCAAGGTCCGAGCCTCGGATTTCTCCAGTTTTCATGTAACGCAGGCGCCCTTGTCGGTCAAAGACCAGGGTGAACGGCAGTTGTCCGGAATTGCCGTAGCGCTCCATTAGGGCGAGCGCCTCGGCTTTTCCTACCAGCGAGGTGTAATTGAGTCCGACCTCATCCTCGAATCGCTGAACAGAATCGAGTTCGTCAACCGCAATGCCGACCACTGCGAGTGATCCGCGATGCAGAGCCTGAGCTGCCACCAACAGCGGAATTTCTTTTCGGCAGGGTTCACACCAGGTGGCCCAGAAGTTGACCAGAACGGCGTAACCCGACAACTGGTCCGAGGAGAAAGTGTCACCACTGCTGGTGGGTAGGGAAAACGGAACCAGAGTCTTTACCGTCTGCGGCTCGGGCGCGGTTTTGGAAACCAAGATTCCGGCGGCGAAGAACCCGACGGCTGCTGCCCCCGCCCCGCCGACTAGCCAGGCGAGCCACATGCGAGACAGTGCCATGAGGATTATTCCAGGGAGTTCAGAAGTGCAACGAGGGCGTCAGCACCGATAAAGCCGTAGCGCCGTTCTGCCTGATATTCCCGACCATCGGCATTGAAGAACAGTACGGCCGGAGGGCCAAATACGTCATAGCGCTTCTTGATGGCAGTGCCTCCGGGGTCGTCCGGATCCGTCACATCTACCTGTAGCAAACGGTAGCCCGCAAGTGCTGTGGTGACCAGGGGATCCCGGAAAGTGGTCTTTTCCATCCGAACGCAATCCGTACACCAGTCCGCGTAAAAGTCGAGTATCACTTTCTTATCGTTAGTTTTCGCCTCGGCAAGTGCCTCGTTTAGCGTCACCAGTGAACTGACTCTTTCGAAATGTACGGTCTTCTCCTCAGTCGTCTCGCCGCCAGCCCTAATGAGACTGCTGAACGATACCGGCGCCATGATGCTGCGGTTGCCGCTGAAGCCGCCGATCATCGCAAGAACGCCCCAGACCAGCAGGACCATACCGAGCCCCTTGAAGAAAACCATCCAGCCTGAAGCGTCTGCGGCAAGCGTTCGACCTGCACCGAGGTAGACACCGGTGATGATGAAGAGGGTCGCCCACAACAGCAGTACGGGCACTGCCGGTATCGCACCCAGCAGATAGACGGCAACGCCCAGCAGCATTACACCAAATGCCTGTTTGACGCGTTCCATCCAAAGTCCGCTGCGTGGAATCAGCCAGGTCGCGCCTGCGCCCGCGACAACAAGAATCACGCCCATGCCAAGCGCCATTGAAGACATCAGTGCCGCGCCGATCCATGGGTCGGCATTGAGGATCGCGATGCTGAGAACAGATATCAGCAGAGGGGAGACACAAGCACCCACGATCAGTGCGGACGCTGCACCGAGGATAAAGACCATCCAGGCCGAACCACGAAGGCCCTGACTTCCCGTTGTCAGCCTGGATTGCAGGGCCGATGGCACCTGAATCTCGTAAAACCCGAACATGGATAGCGCCATCAGTCCCAGGATGAGGGCAATGGTGCCGATTGCCCAGATGTTCTGGAAGTAAGCCTGCAACTGCTCCCCGGTAGCCCCCGCCACTGCGCCAATAGCCGCGTAGGTGGCAACCGTTCCCAGAACATAGACCACCGAGAGTCCCGTAGCTCGACCCCGGCCAGTGCCCGATTGACCAACGATTGTTCCCAGCAGGATCGGGATGAGCGGCAGAACGCACGGAGTGAAACTGAGCAGCAGTCCGGTGGCAAAAGCGGCCCCAAGGTACCCGACAAGAGCACGCGTTGAGACCGTTTGACCCCCGTCGACTTCAGTCTGTTGCCCGACAGTAGTAGTCGGGTCTTCACTTGCGACCGCGTCACTGATCACCCCGGGTAGCGCTATCGTGAAAGTTTTCTCGACGGGTGGATAGCAGATACCCTGCTCGGCACAACCTTGGAAATTCGCAATCAGGGTGACCTCTTGAGCGGTTGTCTCAGGGATGATCGGCAGCTGGGCAGCGAAGTCGGTTGCAAAGATCTCGACCTCGCCAAAATAAGGATCCTGTTTGCGCTTGCCTGGGGGAAGGGTATGTTCCGCCAAGTCGCCCCCCGGCTGCGTTTCGAAACTGAGTTTGTTTCGATATAGGTAGTAGCCGGGCGCGACGGTGAATTGCGCCCGCAGCATGTCACGTCCGTCGGCATGGACCTTGAGAACAAAGGCGTCATCGACGGATAGAAATTCCGGTCCGCTGGCCGCTACGCCGAGGAGTTGCTGCAGGTCCGCAACACTGTTGACGGTGTTGCTTTTCGGAGGGGTGAATGCGGGGAGGGTTAAAGTGACTGTCTGGGTGATTGGCGGGTAGCACACGCCAACCGGTTCGTTGCAGCCCTGTCCTCGGGCGCTCAGCAGCAGTTCCCCTGAATCTGAAACGCTGCGCTGAAGTGCAATCGTGATCCGAGCTGAATGCTCGAGAATCTGGACGTCGCCAAAGAACTCATCGTGCTTGGTTCTGGCGGGCGGGTAATTGACTTGCGCTATTGCAACGCCTGAGGGGTCAGCATCGAAACCAAATTTGTCGAGGTACATGTAGTATCCCGGCGCGATCTGCCAGGTCGCCATGATTTCCTCGGGCGAGATTGCCTCCGCGGCAAAGGCAAACGCCCGTTCGGGCTCGAGCAAGTCCTCGCTGTCCTGGGCACTGAGCGGTGCTACTGCTATCGCGATCAGTAGGGAGCACAGCGCCTTGGGCCACACGCCCGCGTGCTTGAGCATAGAGGCAGCGGAGGATGGATAGGATTTGTGCTTCATGGTGAGTCTGTGGGAGGGGCTATAGTTTGAAGCTTGATGGGCCTGGCGCGAAACCGCGATTTTCGCACGTTCGCAATAATCTCAGGCTCACACTATTGCGACGGCCTTTTGCGCAAGGCTGACGAGGCTTCGGTAAAATGCGTAGCCGTTCGGTAAACCTTTTGATCCACTCCTGATGCCCCTGTTATTTCTCACATTTTTGCTGGTTCCTGTGCTGGAGATCTACCTCCTGATCGAGATTGGAAGCCTAATTGGGGCGGTCTGGACCGTGACTGCGGTCGTCGGCACCGCTGCTTTGGGAGCGGGACTTGTGCGTCGTCAGGGGCTTGCGGCACTCGCGCGCTTCCGTTCGGCAACACAGGCCGGGGAACTGCCGGCGGTGACGATAATTGAAGGGTTGGCGCTTTTGGTTGCCGGCGCTTTGTTGCTGACACCGGGTTTTTTCACGGATCTCGTGGGTTTTCTCCTTTTGACACCGCCGCTTCGCCAGTTTCTGGTTAGACGCTGGCTGGCAGGCCGTGTGGTTACCCCTGCCGATGGCACCCCAAGTGGACGGGCTCCCGGCGTCCTCGATGGGGAATCTCGGCGAATTGATGACTGATTTTCAGCGCAACTCTTGACTTTCCCCGTTTAAGCCCTACTATTAGCACTCAAATAAGGTGAGTGCTAACACCTGTTAGTCTCAAAATTTCCCTCCATTACTCAGATCTTTAGGAGATAAAGTAGATGAATATTCGACCGCTGCACGACCGTCTCGTTGTGCGACGCCTCGACGAAGAGCGTACCAGCGCTGGCGGAATCGTCATTCCCGATTCAGCGACTGAAAAACCCATGACGGGTGAAGTGCTGGCCGTGGGTAACGGCAAGCGTCAGGACAATGGCGAGCGTTTGACCCCCGACGTCAACGTCGGCGACAAAGTGCTGTTCGGCAAGTATTCCGGCACCGAGGTCAAGGTAGAAGGTGAAGAAGTCCTGGTGATGCGTGAAGACGACATCATGGGCGTTATTGAGGGTTGAGGTCGGCGAAGGCTTGCACCTAACCAATACGCAAACAATTTTTTAAAGGAACGAAATAATGTCAGCTAAAGAAGTCAAATTCGGCGAGTCCGCCCGCGCGGCCAAACTGCGTGGCGTCAATGTGCTTGCAGACGCCGTCAAGGTCACGCTGGGCCCAAAAGGCCGGAACGTGGTGCTTGACAAGTCTTTCGGCGCGCCGACCGTCACCAAGGACGGCGTCTCTGTCGCAAAAGAGATCGAGCTCAAGGATAAATTCGAGAACATGGGTGCCCAGATGGTCAAGGAAGTCGCTTCCAAGACCTCTGATGTAGCGGGTGATGGAACCACCACCGCGACCGTATTGGCTCAGGCCATGCTCCGCGAGGGCCTGAAGTCTGTCGCCGCCGGCATGAACCCCATGGATCTCAAACGGGGTATTGATAAGGCTGTTAAAGCCGCTGTCAATCAGTTGGCTGAGATTTCCAAGCCCTGCTCGGATCATCAAGAAATCGCCCAGGTGGGTACCGTTTCGGCTAACGCGGATGATTCTGTCGGCGGCATTATTGCCGAAGCGATGGAGAAGGTCGGCAAAGAAGGTGTGATCACGGTTGAGGAAGGTAAAAGCCTTGAGAACGAGCTGGAAGTCGTAGAAGGCATGCAGTTTGATCGTGGATACCTGTCACCCTACTTCATCAACGATCAGGATGCCATGCAGACTGAAATGGATAACCCGTTGATTCTGATCCACGATAAAAAGATCTCGAACATCCGTGAGATGCTGCCGGTGCTGGAAGCCACCGCTAAAGCGGGACGCCCGCTACTCGTGATCGCCGAGGACATCGAAGGGGAAGCACTGGCGACCCTGGTAGTCAATAATATCCGCGGTATCGTTAAAGTCTGTGCGGTGAAGGCCCCCGGTTTCGGCGACCGCCGTAAAGCCATGCTGCAGGACCTCGCGATCCTGACTGGTGGTCAGGTGATCTCCGAAGAAGTCGGTATGAGCCTCGAAGGCGCCACGCTTGAAGAACTTGGGTCCGCTAAACGCGTGCAGGTGAGCAAGGAGAACACCACCGTCATCGACGGCGCGGGTTCTGCCAGCGACATCGAAGCGCGCGTCAATCAGGTCCGCGTACAGATCGAAGAAGCCACCTCCGACTACGACAAGGAAAAGATGCAGGAACGCGTAGCCAAACTGGCCGGCGGTGTTGCGGTAATCAAGGTTGGTGCTGCGACTGAAGTCGAGATGAAAGAGAAGAAGGCCCGTGTCGAAGACGCACTGCATGCAACCCGTGCAGCAGTAGGAGAAGGCGTCGTTCCGGGCGGCGGTGTTGCCCTGGTGCGTTGCATTGCTGCGGTAGGTGAGGCGAAAGGTGCCAATCACGATCAGGATCAGGGTATCAAGATCGTACAGCGGGCCATTGAAGAGCCGCTGCGACAGATCGTTGCTAATGCCGGTGAGGAAGGTTCAGTTGTCCTCAATAACGTCCTGGGTAAGGACGGCAACCATGGCTATAACGCTGGTACCGGGGAATATGGTGACATGATCAGCATGGGTATTCTTGATCCGACCAAGGTGACCCGCGTTGCGCTGCAGCATGCCGCGTCTATTGCGGGCATGATGGTGACGACCGAGGCGATGGTGGCTGAGATGGCGGATGATTCGCCGGCCGCCCCCGCAATGCCTGATATGGGTGGCATGGGTGGTATGGGCGGTATGATGTAGTCTCGCCTGGCTTTTACCCAAGCCAATCAAGAGCCCCGCTATATGGCGGGGCTTTTTTTTGACTGTCCGGGTGAAAAGCGGACTGCTGCAAGGCGCTAGAATTGGATTTTGCTTCACTCTGTAGCCTTATCGGCTCCGATGCAGTACCAGCGACCATAAAGAGGAAAATGCCATGAACCCCATGCACGGTTTGAACGAAATAGTTGCACTCGCTTG
>JBMUHF010000273.1:0-1351 GCA_050302555.1 Arenicellales bacterium
AACTGGGATTCCCCAGGACGGCTCACGATAACGTTGTGGCGTTACCGAATCCGGGTGAATACCACTGGCGAGCGGGCGGGCGAAAGCACGCCTGGGAGCCACGCGCGATCTCAAGCCTGCAGCGGGCCTCGCAAATGAATAGCCAAGAGGCCTATCAAGAATTCTCCGAACTCATCAATTCAGAGGCGACTGGCCGCAGCACGCTTCGCGGCTTGATGTCGTTGCGCGAAGAGATTGCGGGACCGGATGTACCCCTAGATGAGGTTGAGCCTGTTGCCGAGTTGGTCAAACGCTTTTGTACCGGCGCCATGAGTTTCGGCTCAATCTCGCCGGAAGCGCACGAGACGCTCGCGGTGGCGATGAACCGTCTCGGCGGCAAAAGCAACACCGGAGAAGGGGGCGAGGACCCGGAGCGGTTCCACCCGCTTCCAAATGGCGATCTCAAGCGTTCAGCGATTAAACAGGTCGCCTCCGGCCGATTTGGTGTCACCGCTTGGTATCTTGCCAATGCCGATGAGATCCAGATCAAGATCTCTCAGGGTGCCAAGCCTGGAGAGGGTGGAGAACTTCCTGGTACTAAGGTTGACGACACCATTGCGCGGATTCGGTATTCAACGCCCGGGGTCGGCCTGATCAGTCCACCACCCCACCACGATATCTATTCCATCGAAGATTTGGCCCAACTGATCTATGACCTCAAGAATGCCAACCCGCAGGCGCGGGTCAGCGTCAAACTGGTCGCTGAGGTGGGTGTGGGCACGATCGCGGCGGGTGTTGCCAAGGCGCATGCAGACCATATTCTCATCTCGGGGGACACCGGCGGGACCGGTGCATCACCGTTGACCAGCATCAAGCACGCGGGATTGCCCTGGGAGTTGGGTCTCGCCGAGACGCACCAGACGCTGGTGATGAATGACCTGAGAAGCCGGGTGACGCTGCAGACCGACGGTGGTATCAAGACGGGTCGGGACGTGGTGATTGGCGCGCTGCTGGGGGCCGAAGAAATCGGCTTTTCCACAGCGCCGCTGATTGCGTTGGGCTGCATCATGATGCGCAAGTGCCATCTCAATACCTGCCCGGTGGGGATTGCAACGCAGGATCCCGCTTTGCGCAAGAAGTTTCATGGGCAACCCGAGCACGTGGTGAACTACCTGTTTTTTGTTGCGCAGGAAGCCCGTGCAATCATGGCGCAACTGGGTTTTCGTACTTTCAACGAGATGATCGGTCGTACGGATGTGATTGAGGCCGCAAACGCAATCTCACACTGGAAGGCTAACGGGATTGATCTGGAACCCCTGCTGAGTCCGGCAGAAAGATCGAGTGAGACTGTAGGCGTGTATTGTCAGAAAGC
>JBMUHF010000274.1:0-4358 GCA_050302555.1 Arenicellales bacterium
CGCGACCGACAATGACGACGAATGTGCACGCCTCGGTGAAGACCTCGCCGATAAATGGGCGATGATCATGCATAACCACGGCCTGCTCTCGGCCGGACGGGACATGGCAGAAGCCTTTTATCTTCTTTACAACCTAGAAAACGCCTGCAAGATTCAGGTGGATGTGATGGCGTCAGGAGCAAAACACATCACGCCAAGCCGGGAAGCCATCGCCGCCGTTGAGCAGCACAGCCTGATAGGCAAACCTGGGGCTGATGACCCGGATAGTTATCTGCAACGCAACTGGCAGGCGCTTATCCGGATGCTCGATCGCGAGGATGCTTCTTTCCGGGAATAGTCATTCCCAGCCCGGGCTTACCTCGACTCTCAGCGCTCTTGCTCCGCCGGAACGGACCTCGTCTGGGCGCTGTTGACCAACCAAACACCATAGACCGTAACAATCAGCGCGGCCCAGTGCCAAAGACTGTAACGTTCTCCAAACACCACCATGGCAATGCCGATCCCAAAGAAGGTCACAAGATAGGCCACCTGGCTGAAATAGACCGGGCCGGCTATCCGGATCAGAACAAAGAACAGCGTAAAAGCCACGGCTGTGATCACGCCGTGAAGAGTGATCAACCCATCGATCAACGAGTACTCACCCCAGAGTAGAAACCACTGGCCCGAGGCCAGAGTCGCAATCAGAAGCACTAACGCTGAGCTGCACATAAGTCCATTGGCGCCGACCAGCGAATCAATATCCGCAGGTTTAAACTTAGCCGTGTAGATATTCCCAGCCGCGTAGCCTATGGGCGACAGGAAAGCTAGCAAAAACCAACCGATGGGTTGATCGGAAGGCAGGCCATTTTCTGGAAGCACCACAAGCAGGGCCCCTAGAAGTCCAAGTCCGATGCCGGATGCCCGTTTTAGATTCGGTTGCTCCAATACAAAGACGATAGCCAATAAGTAGGTCACCAGCGTTACCATGGTGAGCACCAGTGACATCGCGCCGACGCTAATGTAGTTGAGGCACAAAAACATATTGGCCGTGGGAAGTCCCGATGTCAGGGTCCCGGCAATCAGAAAGTATCTAATATGCCGGGCAGAAAGTGGGACCCGCTGGCGGCGGATAATATTTGCCAGCGACAGCAGAACTGCCCCAATCAGTACCGTCCAGAACGCATAGCCCAATGGCGGGGTTTCGGAGAGGCCGATATACCTTGCCACGTTGGTGACCCCACCCCAAAGCACCCCGAGTGTGATCAGAATCGTTAACGGCAGCCAAGACCTAGCAATCACGTGTTGGCCAGGTGATAAAAGTAGGTTATCTGTATGTCTCGTGTCTGCTGCCGGCGCAGAAGACCGGCAAGCTTAAGTCTGGCTCGTGGTTTCATCTCGTAACAAAAGGATCAGCGCGAGGATCGTGGCAAAGACGCCTGCCAGTACCACTAGAGCCGGAAAACCATTTCCCAGCGCCGCTTCCCAGAGGATCACCCAACTAGGGGTGAGGTAGGTATAAGCCATCACTTTAGCTGAAGGGAGGTGAAGCGTCGAGTACTGCACTAAAAAAAATGACAGCGCACTGGCAAATACCGCAAGGTAGACCAAGGTTACCCAGACCATTGGCGGCAACGCGCTGTAATCGGTTACCCAAAGGTCCCGAGCCCCATAAACAAGCAACACAACCAGTGCACCCGCAATAGTGCCAAAGGTAAAGACGACGGGCGACTGGTCCCGGTTGAGTTTGCGTACCAGCGGGGTATAAACCGCGTGCGCCACACAGCCGAAGAAGAATATGGCCTCGCCACGCCCGATCTCAAAGGCCAGGAGAGCGCCAAGGTCGGCCCGGAAGATCACCCAGACGGCCCCTGCCCCACCGATACTGAGCGCCAGGGCCACCCACCCATTGATCCGCTGGGAAAGCAGTAGGTATCCAAAAATGGCGCTGACGGCCGGTGTCAGGGTGAAAACAGCAGAAGTGGATACGGCAGGGGCAGTCTTCAGGCCCTCGAACATGAGAACAAAGTACGCTCCCATGAGACCACCCAGGAGCAGGTAGCGCCACGCGGATTCAAGATCACGCCGGGAGACGCCACAGGTACGCCAGGTCCAAATTGCCATCACCACCGCAGCGAGCATAAACCGCAACGCGGTCAACGCGGCGGGAGCGATATCGTTGGCAATGATATGGCCCAAACTGAACGAACCCGCAACAACCGCCGAAAAAAGCAGCATCGCACCATGTGCCAAAATCCCAGGACGAGCGCTCAATAATTACACCTCTCAGGGTCGTTGGGCTGTGCCCGTTTCTTTCGCCCCTGATGCTGCATTTCACAACTCCATAGAAAGGCGATGGCGGTCCCCCTCTTCCCAACACGGCAACCACGGGGCTTTACTTCGACTTTGCCGGCTGCGCAAAGGCTGAGTATAACGGCCCGTTTTCTGCTGACCGACCCCGCTCCCTGGAGGATTTCGGAGTCAGGTTGGTAGATGGCGGGACGGATGAATTAAGCCGGACCCCTCCCATTCCCCTACATACCCGATAATCGCTGTCATGCTTTGGATCCCGATCACCATCGCCGCAGCATTTTTTCAGAATTTGCGATCCGCGGTACAGCGCCATCTCAAGTCGGAACTGACTGACCTGGGTGCGGCGTCGGTACGCTTTCTGTATGCGCTCCCCTTTGCCTTGGTGTGGTTGGCTATCATTAGTTCGCTCCCGGAATCGTCGCTACCTGCCGTCAGCGCTACGTTTGCAATCTGGGTAATCGGTGGCGCGATTGCTCAAATCGTCTTCACGTTTTTACTGATGTGGTTGTTTTCTCTTTCAAATTTCACCGTCGGGACTGCGCTGTCCAAAACAGAGGTGGTACAAGTCATTCTGCTGGAAACCTTGTTGCTCCACGAAAGCGTTTCCGGCCGGGGACTTATCGCCATCCTGATCGCGTTTGTTGGTGTGATGGTGATGACACTGGGTCGAAACCGGCTGTCGCTATCCGCTTTGCTCATGGGACTCAAACAGAAAGCCACCCTGGTCGGCCTCGCCTGTGGCTTCGCCCTCGGGCTGGCATCTGTACTCTTTCGCGGTGCTGCGTTATCCCTAGGGGAAGGTGGAATATTGATGCGATCCGCTTTCACGCTCGCCATCGCCACGACAATTCAGACCGTGATACTGCTGGTGTGGCTGGGACTTTTTCAACCCGGGCAGATTCGACAGACACTTACACAATGGCGCAGTTGCGCTCTGGTCGGCTTCGCGGGCTGGGCTGCGTCTATTTTCTGGTTCATGGCGTTCACGTTGACTCACGCAGCCTATGTGCGTGCACTGGGACAAATCGAGCTGATCTTTACCTTCGTGGTATCGATAATCTTCTTTCGGGAGAAAGTCAGCCGTACCGAGATCTTTGGCGTGATCCTGCTAAGCGGGGCAATTATCCTTCTTGTCCTGGAAAAGACGCCCTGAACAGCCGGTGAGGCTATTCCTACTCGCGGATCACGAGTTACAGAGCCTTCGCCGCGGAAAAAGGAAGGAAGTAGTTATCCAGGAAATGATCCAGCCAGCCGCGGGCATCCCCTGCGCACTTCGAGTGGCTGGCCAATTGTGCGTCATGCGGTTGTGCGCCGGGGAACTTTAGTTTGGGACTACCCCGCTCCGAAGTACACCAATGGTTGACCATGTCCCGGGTGATCTCAGGATGAAACTCAATTCCAAAGGCATGATCTGCATAGGAAAATGCCTGGCCGGAAAAGGATTCACTCTCGGCCAGATGGACTGCCCCCGAAGGAATTTCAAAGGTTTCCGAGTGCCACTGATAGAAAGTCGTGCTTTGGGGCAAAAAGGCAGTCCCTTGCGCCGTGGGAGAAACAGGCCAATACCCGATTTCGACAATCCCGTCGCCGCGTGGCCCCACTTTTGCGCCGAGCACACGCGCCAGTTGCTGGGCGCCAAGGCAAATCCCCAGGAGAGGAGTCTTTGATGGCAGCACCGTGGCTTCCAGCCAATTCAGTTCGGCCCGGATGCCGGCCACCTCATCATCAGTCGCGCTTTGCGGCCCGCCGAAGACAATCACTGCCTCGTATTCTGAAACGTTTTGCGGCAGATCATCTCCAACGCAGGGGCAGTACTGATCCAGAGAATATCCCCGACGGTTCAAGTTGCTGCCCAGAAAGCCCGGGGTTGAGGTTTCCTGGTGAACTACCGTTAGTATCTGCGGATGAGATTTCATGGACAATTAAGGCTAACAAAACTTGGCGTCTGATTGTAATTCAGAACCTAAAGTCTGGCCTATCTTCTAAAGCGTATCGGATCAGGCAAACCCTGATACCGAGTAAATCCTGTTTTTGAGATCGAACCCGGTGACCAATTAGAATGCAAAAAA
>JBMUHF010000275.1:0-1586 GCA_050302555.1 Arenicellales bacterium
AGTCTGCGCTGGCGCATCAATCTTGACGTTATTCATAGACAGATGGACGCCCTGACAGGCTTCGACATTGCACCCGGGCACTCAGATGTCCCGGCCCTTTTTATCTACGGCACACAGTCCGACTATGTGACACCGCAGATAACACCCAGGATCATGGACCGCTTTCCAAATGCTCGCCTGCGCGCCATTCAGGAGGCGGGGCACTGGCTCCATGCAGAAAAGCCTAATGCACTGATTGATGCCTTCAAGGATTTTGCCGAACCTGCAAAAGGCTAGGAACTATCCCGCACCGCAAGGTAGTTTTCCGTTGGCTTGACCAGACCAGAGGGGCGCGGCAGATGAGAAACCGCAAACCCACAGGCGCCAAGCACGGCGGACAGTCTGTGATCGGTAATCACGCCCTCCGCATCACACGACGCCTCAGACACGACGAGACGCAGCACCGGGTTTTCCAGCACACTGGTTGCGCCGCGCAACACCTGATACTCCCAGCCTTCCACGTCGATCTTCATGATCGCTCGGGTAAAGTCCCACTTGCCGACAATATTCATCCAGCGTAATGACATCGACCTCGATCTTGCCAACAGGCTCACGGTGGAGCCAATCACCAAAACCGCTCTCTCCAGAATCACTGCCGCGAATCAACTGTTGCTGCCCGCTTTCATCGGACAGCCCCATCGGCACGATACTGAGAGCCGTGTCATCCCAGCCGTTCAACCGGCGCTGTGCATCCATGACGTTACAGGTGTCCGGGTCGGGCTCAAATGCGGTTACCCCGCGGACGCCACACGAAAGCGCAAGACAACTGAAATAGCCCGTGTTGGCGCCGATATCAAAAAAGATATCGCCTCCAACAAATGCAGCCGCGAGATGATCCGTAACTTCCTGCTCATGTATCCGGTTGCACAGGAGATTGCGCTGTAGCCAGTCCGTCTGGTCACAGGCAAAGAGAAAACCCGGCCGCGTCAATACCCGGATACGGCGCCGGCCAAATATCCGTTCGATGAAACGCAAGCGTCTCGCCTTACCGGCCGGTATTCTGGGGCGAAACCAGATTGCACGGGTCAGCGCCTCGACGATGCGGGGATAGTAAGGCGCCACTGTTTGCGCGGTGCATCCACCTTTATTACCCATCAGCGGGGTGGTAGATCGGGATCACACCTGTTCGAGTTCGACCAGGGTGCCGCAAAAATCCTTGGGGTGCAGGAAAAGCACGGGTTTGCCGTGTGCACCGATGCGTGGCTCACCGTCCCCCAACACCCGGCTCCCCTGTGCTTTCAGTTGATCTCGGGCCGCACGAATGTCATCGACTTCGTAGCAGACGTGATGCATACCACCATCCGGATGACGCTCCAGAAACCGTCCGATCGGAGAGTCACCGCCTAGCGGATGCAACAGTTCGATTCGAGTGTTATCGAGATCCACAAACACGGTGGTGACCCCATGGTCTTGCAGGGGCTGGGCTTCTGATACCGTCGCGCCCAGCGTATCCCGGTAGAGTGCTGTCGCTGCATCCAGATCCGGCACCACAATCGCGACATGATTCAGTCTTCCAATCATCAGGTGCTCCCGCTTTGTTCAGTTTC
>JBMUHF010000276.1:0-1499 GCA_050302555.1 Arenicellales bacterium
CCCGCGTACAGGTTCGACAAGAAGCAGGGGTATGCTATAAGAGGCAGATTGTCAGCGCCAACCAAACTATGAACGATCTAAAGAAAAACGAATCATCTGTGCCAAGCGGTGATGACAGCGAAGATTATCCCCAGATAGACAAGTCGATCTATCGCTACGGCCTTCGGCACACCTTCCGAGGTCAACTGTTTCTGCTGTTGTTGACGGTACTGACGATGCCACTCGTCTACATTTCGCTCGATATACCCAAGAGAATCATTAACCAGGCGATCGGCGGTGAGAACCTGCCGCAAGCGATACTGGGAGTTGAACTTACCCAGATCAATTTCCTGATGCTGCTCTCCGTGGCGTTCCTCGTGGTCGTGGTCGCAACGGGCGGGCTCAAATACTACCTAAATGTCTACAAGGGCGTGCTCGGTGAGCGGATGCTGCGCCGGTTCCGTTTCGACCTCTATGCCCGCATTCTGCGCTTTCCGTCATCGAAGATCCGCAGAACCCCTCCGGCGGAGATCATCCCCATGATCACCGCGGAAACCGAGCCGCTCGGTGGTTTGATCGGTGATGCGATTGCGGCGCCAGCTTTTCAGGGCGCCTTATTGCTGACGTACCTGTCTTTTATTTTTCAACAGGATATCTGGCTGGGTCTGGCGTCAATTGCACTTTACCCGCCGCAGATGTATCTGATCCCAAAGCTTCAGGCCAAGGTGAACGCGCTTTCCAAGCGGCGGGTCAAGACGGTGCGGGCCCTCGCAACGCATATCGGAGAAACCGTGCAAGGCGCTTCTGACATCCATGCCAATGACAGCGGGCGTTATGAGCAGGCGAGAACCTCAGGGCATCTGGGTCAGATTTTTGACATCCGTGAGGAGATCTACCGAAGAAAGTTCTTCATCAAGTTTTTGAACAATTTCCTCGCGCAAGTAACGCCGTTTTTCTTTTTCTCGATCGGCGGCTATCTGGTGATCAAAGGGGAAATATCTCTGGGCGCCCTGGTTGCTGTGTTGGCCGCGTACAAGGACATTGGCCCACCCTGGAAGGAGTTGCTGAAGTTCTATCAAGTGTTTGAGGACACCCGCGTAAAGTATTCGCAGGTTGCCGAACAGTTTGAGCCGGAGAATATGATACGGAAATCCCTGCTTAAGGCGCCGGACGCCGTCGAGCCGTTGTCAGGTGAACTGAAAGCCCAGAACGTAAGTTATGGGGAAGAGGATGCGGCCACGGTCAGTAGCGTTTCTTTCTCAGTTCCTCTGGATTCCCATGTTGCGGTCGTCGGGGCTGCAGGATCAGGCAAGAGCGACGTTTCCGGGCTTACCGCGAGACTGATCTGGCCAACCTCTGGAAAAATTCAGATGGGGAAACTTGACTGGGCGGATACGCCGGAGGCGGTCACCGGCAGACGCGTTGGTTGGGTGGGCTCGACGCCCTACATATTCAGTGGAACCATTGCCCACAATCTTCATTATGGTCTCTTCAATGCACCGCAGGGGGATGGCAGTGAG
>JBMUHF010000277.1:0-5050 GCA_050302555.1 Arenicellales bacterium
GAAGGGATGCGACCTGTTGTCAGTGCTTGTCAAGCTGCGATCACAACACGAAAATGGGTCAACCTGAAAACAGCATTAGAACTTATCTGAGCGAATCCGCGGCGCACAGGTAAGTTCTAATTCTGTTTTCAGGTTGACCCATTTTCAGGTTGACCCATTTTCAAGCTGCGATCACAACACGAAAATGGGTCAACCTGAAAACAGCATTAGAACTTACCTGTGCGCCGCGGATTCGCTCAGACGTGGCGGTCTTGGCTTACGGTTTGAGGTGCATGCCGGCGGGGAAGTTCTGCCCGCGTTTGTTGTACGACATACGGATGGCGTGTCGGCCTTCATCAATCGCTGTGGGCACCGGAACCTGGAATTGGATTGGGCACTCGGAGAGTTTTTTGATCTGGAATCAAAATGGTTGATTTGCGCTACCCACGGCGCGCACTACGACCCGAAGACCGGAGACTGTCAGAGCGGCCCGTGTAACGGGGTCGGGTTGACGGCTCTTTCAGTCATCGAGGAAGCGGGAGGGATTTATCTGGTGGATCCACGCTACCAGACCCAGTCCAGCCGTATTGAAGCGAATCCATAACCCGGGGAAGCGACTTGACTCACGATACTGATGCATCGGAAGTGACTTCAACCACACAGTCTCACGCGTCGGAGCGGACCGACATCGAGCGCCTGGTGGAGGCGCTGGCGGTCGAATACCGAAAGGAGCGCGGTCGCCGGCGACGATTTCGCCTATTGGGTCTACTGCTGGTGTTTGTCTTTTTCGGTAGCGCAGTGGGATGGGCCTGGCTTCCTCTATCGGCTCATCCAGCCCAGTTCACTGCGGTCGTTGAAATCTCCGGGCTCATCGGCCTCGATCAAAAAAATATGGCGCGCGACCTTGAGTCGAGTTTTGCGGACGCCTTCAATGCAGTTGGCGCAAAGGGCGTCGTCGCGCTCATCAATAGTCCTGGGGGGAGTCCTGTTCAGTCCGGGCAACTGTACCGCGCGCTCCGTGAGCTAAAACGGATACATCCCGACACGCCCCTGCTTGCCGTCATTTCCGATATTGGTGCATCAGGGGCTTACTACATCGCCGCTGCAGCTGATGAAATTTATGTGGATCCCGCCAGCATTGTGGGTTCGATCGGCGTAGTCTCAAGTGGGTTTGGTTTCGTCGAAACACTCGACAAACTCGGGGTCGAGCGGCGACTGGTTACTGCCGGCGATCATAAGGCCATGCTTGATCCGTTTTCTCCTGCCGACCAGGTAGATCAACAGATACTACAAGGGATCCTTGACGACATTCATGCTCAATTCATTGCCGCAGTGGAAGAGGGGCGTGGCTCCCGGCTCCAGGCAGACCCCGACCTGTTCTCTGGCCGAGTTTGGAGTGGTCGCGAGGCGGTGCGTTTGGGTTTGGCGGACAGCACAGCGTCACTGACGGAAGTGGCCCGCGAAGTCTTAGATGCACCGACTATTGTTGATTTTTCAATTCAATCGGACTGGAGCGCGATCTTGCTCGAACGGCTTGGCGTCAGCCTTGTCAAGGCGATGGGGGTTTCAGATTTAACAGTACGCTGATTATTTGCGTGCGAGTACATCGATACCCTCACGCTCGAGCATTTGGACAAGAGAGATTAAGGGTAAGCCGATGAGCGCGCTCGGATCAGGGCCGGTTAACTCCCGAAGCAACGCAATTCCAAGACTTTCTGCCCGGAGACTTCCACAGCATCCGAATGGCGTATCAAGATCCAGATAATGCTCAATCTGGTCACGGGTAAGGTCCCGGTATTTCACCCGATACGCGACTACGTCCTGCTGTACCGTGCCAGAACCAGCATTGACCAGAGTTAATCCCGTATACAGCTCCATTTCGCGCCCCGACGATATGGTCAGCTGGCGGATGGCGTCGGGGCGATCGACGGGCTTGCCGAGAATCTCTTTTCCCAGTACTGCGACCTGATCAGAACCGATGACAAGTCCACCATCGATGTCCGCGGCAACAGCGTTTGCTTTTTCGCCGGATAAACGTAACGCCAGATCCTGCCCTTTTTCTCCCGGAAAGGCGCCTTCCTCCACCCCGGGCGGCCTTACCTCAAACTCAAGTCCAAGTCTTGACAGGAGTTCCCGACGAAACGACGACGTAGACGCCAGGATCAGGGGGGCATCAGGCTTGATTTTTGACATCAATTCAGTAAAACCATTAAAATTCTCCAGCAGCGATTGAAGCCTCTGGTTTCTACCCATCCCTTTCTCGAACTAAGGCGTACGGCTATTTTAGGCCGGGTTGTCCGATTTTTCGAACTCAAGAGTAAAAACATGGCCGTACAGCAAAACAGAAAAACCCCCTCGAAGCGCGGAATGCGCCGCTCCCATGACGGTCTGGACAAAGTTACTTTATCCACTGACTCCGTCACCGGAGAACTGCACCGACGACATCACGTAACGGCGGACGGCTACTACCGCGGGCGCAAGGTCATCCAGGATCAAGAGTCAGAAACCTAGCCGCTCTCGGCCGATTGCCTCTGTTGAGGTCTCTGCCTAGAAAACGTGGCTCATCCTAACGACCCACTCCGACTCTCCATCGATATGATGGGGGGCGATCGCGGTCTAAATGTCACCGCAAGCGGTGTTGCTCTGGCTCTCAGTCGACATCCGGACTTGTCGTGTACTCTAGTCGGTGACGAGTCACAGATTCGTACTGCATTGAAAGCTGTGATTGATTCGGATCGGGTCGATATTGTTCATTCTTCAGAATCCGTGGATATGCACGAGTCCCCGGCATCAGCTTTACGATTTAAAAAAGATTCCTCTATGCGGGTTGCCCTGGACCTGCTAGGCTCGGGACAAGTCGACGCCTGCGTGAGCGCGGGAAATACTGGGGCATTAGTCGCCACAGCGCGGTTTGTGCTTAAGACACTTTCCGAGATCGACCGGCCAGCAATCATTTCGGCACTACCCAGAACACACGGTCACGTACACATGCTTGATCTGGGAGCCAACATCGACAGTCCTGCAGAGATTCTGATGCAGTTTGCTCTCATGGGTGAGAGTATGGTTCGCACCATAGAAGGGATCGACCGCCCCTCTGTTGGCCTGCTCAATGTTGGTAGTGAAGAGATCAAAGGAAGCGAAGTAATCAAGGGAGCCAATGAATTGCTGAAGGCGAGTGGCCTCAATTATGTTGGTTACGTGGAGGGGGATGACATATTTAACGGCAGTGTCGAACTCGTTGTCACTGATGGTTTTGTGGGCAACGTTGCCCTCAAAACCAGTGAAGGACTTGCCCAGATGCTTACCCAGGTGATCCGGGAGGAATTCGACCGAGGACTCCTGACCCGAATTGCGGCCCTGATCGCCGCGCCTGTCCTAAGGTCTTTTAAGAACCGCTTCGATCATCGGGCCTATAATGGGGCTGTTTTACTGGGATTAAACGGAACGGTCGTAAAAAGCCACGGCAATGTTGACGGCCTCGCCTTTTCCCACGCCATCGATACCGCCAGGTTGGCGGCACAAAAGGACCTAGTCGGACACATCCGACATGACCTTGAAGCCTCCAGTATCTCGTCGGCTAAGGCCGCCCCTCTGTGAGTCACTCGGTCCGTATTACCGGCACCGGGTCCTACCTCCCTAAAAAGGTCCTGACCAACAAGGATCTCGAAAAGTTTTTGGATACGACGGAAGAGTGGATATTTTCCAGAAGCGGTATCCGTCAACGTCATATCGCTGCCGAGGGTGAGTTCACGTCGGATCTGGCTGAAGTCGCGTCTCGCGAGGCCTTAAAAAGTGCAGGCCGCCAGGCGTCAGATGTCGACCTCATCGTGGTCGCCACTACAACAGCAGATCAGGTATTTCCCAGCACAGCATGTCTGCTCCAGAATCGGCTCGACATCCATGGATGCCCGGCTTTCGATGTCCAGGCGGTCTGTGCTGGGTTTTTGTATGCGATGGATGTGGCCTACCGATATGTCGTCACCGGAGCGAGCCGATGCGCTCTGGTGGTCGGCGCAGAGACCTTTTCACGAATTCTGAACTGGGAGGATCGAAGCACCTGCGTACTTTTTGGCGATGGCGCGGGAGCAATGCTGTTGGAGGCAGCCGATACCCCGGGAATTCTCTCAAGCCATATTCACGCAGATGGAGCGTTCAAAGACCTCTTGTGCGTACCTGTCGGAGTATCCACGGCCTATCAGGAACTTCTCGACGGGCGAGCCTACACAGAGATGCAGGGTAAGGAAGTGTTTCGTTGGGCCGTCTCCACCCTTGGAGACGCTGTCATCGAAATATTGGAAAGCAATGGAATTCACCAATCCGAAATCGATTGGCTCGTCCCACATCAGGCGAATATTCGGATCATCAATGCGATCGCGAAACGACTCGAACTCAGCATGGACCAGGTAGTCGTTACCATCGACCAGCATGGAAATACTTCAGCGGCCTCAGTCCCTTTGGCGTTTGATGTGGCCATCAAAGATGGGCGCATCAAATCAGGTGACAAGATTATCTTTGAGGCCTTCGGCGGGGGGTTCACCTGGGGTAGCATGCTCGTACAAATTTAAAACGACACAGGAACCGTTTCGTATGTCTCAAACTCAATTTTCACCCCAGGTCTGCCTTATTACCGGTGCCAGTAGGGGTATTGGTAATGCGATAGCACTCGAACTCGCATCCCGGGGGCATACCGTCATTGGCACCGGTACGACCGCGTCCGGAGCCGAGAGGGTTACCCAGGCTTTAGGAGAAGTTGCTGGGAAAGGAAGTGGTGTGGTGCTTGATATCACGAATTCGGAGCAGAGCGAGTCGGTGATCGGCGAGGTCATATCGGAGTTCGGTCCGATTACGGTACTCGTAAATAATGCCGGGGTTACGGAGGACAATCTATTGCTCCGGATGAAATCATCTCAATGGGAGAAGACCCTAAACACGAACCTGGCATCCGTGTTCAGGATGACCAAATTGTGCCTAAAGGGAATGACGAAGGCACGCTACGGCAGAATTATCAACTTATCCTCGGTCGTAGGGGCGACAGGAAAGTTGATAATTCTGCCGTAGCGTGCCTTCGTCA
>JBMUHF010000278.1:0-14632 GCA_050302555.1 Arenicellales bacterium
CACCCGCCCTTAGGCCACTCAACTGGTAAGCGGGCAAAGGTTTATATCGACTGCTGGCCTGCTGATAGAGTTTTTGGTGTCGACGACTCATCCGCTCCAGCATGATCAGTAACACAACAAACACCAACATCGTCGTTGCGATCTGGGCACCGCCGGCCAAACTGCCCATACCGAGCCAGACGTCGACGAGTCCAGCAGTCATCGTATAAACGGCAAAAAAGTCTACCGTGCCGTAATCGTTCAGGGTCTCCATGAGCGCCAAAGAGACGCCGACGGCAATGGCCGGCCGTGCCGCCGGTAACGATACGGTACTGAACGTTCGCCAAGGACCTCGCCCAAGCATCCGGCTTGCCTCTAGAACATTAACGGACTGCTCAAGAAACGCAGATCGAGCCAGGAGGTAGACATACGGATACAGAACAAGCCCCATCATCAGAATCGCACCACCGAGACTCCGGATATTCGGGAACCAGTAATCCTGCAGACTTTCCCAACCAAACGCCGCGCGTAGAGATCGCTGTACCGGCCCAGCGAATTCCAGAAAATCCGTATAGGCGTAGGCAATCACGTACGCTGGAATTGCCAATGGGAGCAAAAGCAGCCACTCGAAAAGTTTTCGGCCGGGAAAGCGACACATGGTGACCAGCCACGCCGCAGAGACTCCCGTGATAAAAACGCTGACGCCAACGCCAAGCATTAGCCACAAGGTCGTCTCGACATATCCAAAAAGAGCGGTCTCAACCAGATGTGTCCAGATATCGCCACTGCCCCCTAGCGCAAACAGCAAAACAGCTATGACAGGCATAACAGCAAGTGCTGCCAGCAGCAACGCCCCGCCACTCCACCAATTTACATAGCGATTGGACCGCCTGAGTTGCTCATGACGGTGCGAACCTGCCAAGTTAGTGTTTACCGATGCCAAAATTACAAAGTTACGAAAGCGTAGTTGCTAGAACCCGAGGATCATCTGAATCTGACAAGGGATCATACTTGATAGACAATGTGACTTCGAATTTAGCAACAACGACGATCTTGCACGAGACAAAAAAATCCCGAGGCGAACCCCGGGATTTCAGATCAAGCAAAACCTTTGTGATTAGTTGTTATAGCCCACCTCATCTGCTAGACGAATCGCCGCCGCGCGATTGTCAGCCACCACAGCAAGGCTCAGCGAGTCTTCTTTGAAAGAACCCCAGAAATTCTGAAGGGGGCTTAGGGGAACACCAGTCTTTACCGGATATTCGCCGTTTTTCTTAACATACATCTCCTGTCCCTGAGCACTGGCAAGGAACTCCATCAACTTGATCGCGTCGGCTCTATTCGGAGCATGCTTTGTTAGAGCCATACCACTGACATTCATGTGGGTACCTCGACCATCCTGATTCGGGAAGACCATGTTCACCGAATTCGCCCAAGGAACCTGCTCCGGATCTTTGAGCATCTTCACCATGTAGTAGTGGTTGATTACCGCAAGATCACATTCACCTTCTTTAATCGCCTTTACCTGAGCGCGATCATTTCCCTGTGGCTTGCGGGCCAGGTTGCTTTTCAGTCCAGCCAGCCACGTCTTGGCGTCTGCCTGACCATGATGTGCAATCATGCTTGCCGTCAGCGCAACCATATAAGGATGCTTGCCGGAGCGTGTACAGATACGGCCTTTCCATTTCGGGTCAGTCAGTTGCTCGTAGCTCGTTATCTCACCAGGACTCACACGATCCTTTGACGTCACGATGATCCGGGCCCGAGTTGTCAGTCCAAACCAATGACCTTTAGGTTCGCGATAGTTTTCAGGAATATCCTCTGCAAATCTCGCAGAGTTAACCGATTGGGTCAGTCCGGCGTTCTGAATGTCTGATAACCTGCCTATATCAACAGTAAAGACCAGGTCCGCAGGGCTGTTGGCGCCTTCACTTTGAAGCCGCTCCAGCATCCCTTTCTTGGCAAAAACCGAATTAACCTTGATTCCCGTCTGCTCTGTAAACACCTCGAACATCGGGTCAATCAGTTTCGGTTTGCGATAACTATAGACATTGACCTCCCCCGCACTAGCCAGCAGTGGCGTCAACCCGATAAAGGCCGAAACCATGGCCGCTCCAGCGAGAGCATACCTATTTTTCATCTTCATTTTCTCCAATAACTCCTTGGTTGATGGTTTACGTTAAAAAGTAGGGCCGCGTCATAAACAATTGGCACCACGTGCTGACACGGCACAATACGGTAGACGGCTAGAACCCGACGGGGCTTCGTGAGCGCCTCATCCTATCCATCACCATCTGCCTTCTAAAACTGATCTGATCAGTTTCTTTTTGAACCCGTCTAACGAGATCAAAAATCGAGCGGGACTGTCCATGAATCCGGTCACGCAACCAGGCATGTAGCGAAACTAACGTTGTTCTCAACGACCCCGATACCCCGATTACCAAACCTTTGGGTAACGTTCGCTCGGATCTTTTAGTGTTTCTGCTAATTCCGACAATCCTCATAATCAACGCTGCCTATTACTTCTCAGTTTTTTAGAGTCCGCATCACCCTCGGTGCACCGCGCGCATACTCCGTACATGTTGAGACTGTGGTCAGTCAATTCAAATCCCAGATCTCTTGCGATCACCGCTTGCCTTGATTCGATTTCTGAATCTACAAATTCATGTACTGATCGGCACTTTATGCAGATCATGTGATCGTGATGCTCATGATCATTAAGCTCATACACATGTTTCGTTCGCTCAGCATCAAAACTATGTCTTTCGACTATTCCTGCCTGTTCAAACTGGGCGAGAACGCGGTAGACCGTACTCATCGGGAGTAAGCGGTCTTGCTCGAACAGGTATCGGTAGATATCGTCCGCGCTCATATGCTGGCTTTTATTAGCCTCCATGACTTTTAGCACTGCGAGTCGCGGCGTTGTCTCAGTTAATCCTTGCTCCTTGAGGTCAATCTTCTCAGTCACCCAAAATCCTCGTGGTCGTGGGACAGACCACCTATAGGCTCACGCCTGGTTACTTCCTGTCCGAGGTTCAATTTCAAGCTTCAGGTTGCATAACTCTAAAAAAGGCGAGCACAGGCGGCTCGTTAACCCCGCGGTTTATGTCTAACGGCCTGTACTTCATCCAGTCATCAAAATTTTGACGAAGAAGAGTCAGCGCTACGTTCAAACCTCTCACACATCCATTCCCAAACGGTAAACAGTGCTGCAGGCCTTCGATAGGCGCCGCGGCGCCCATGATGGCTCTGTAGATTTAGGAATCGATCCCCGCCTTACGGATACAGGCTTACACATGAATTCGTTTCCTACCTCAATTTATCTAGATGATAATGCGAATGCGAACGAGTCGCAATAGTATTTTTCAAATAACTGCGAAAACTAACGAAAACTCTCTAGGGAGATCGGCGCCAGGAGTGGTCAGGTTACTGATTTAAGGCAAATATGGTCACCTGGTCCGCCTCACGCGCGGCTCTGCATCCAAAACCCGGCAATTTCTTTTTTGTCGCTCGGAACCGACTTGAAAGGGGCTCGACTTAAACAGTTCTGGGCTCCCTTTTGCCTGGCGATTACATCGTGAGATCGAGTCTAGGGGGGACTCAGGAGAGCGCATTCGTCATTCAGCATCTCCAGCATGTTCTAGCCCATTCCAAGTTTCCCGAGTCTTGAAGATTAGGGGATTCGTCACGCAGATGTCATATGGTTATCAAAAACCCAGTCCATTGTTTTTTTATCGCCTGGACTGCCTATAACCCCCCGGCCGGAGGAGAATCTAAGTTGATCGGCATATGCCGCGAGGCCGCAAACGTCTGGCTCATTAATTACGACACCGATCCCAGAGCGAGGGTTCACTACCCAATATTGATCACCCCGTGGTGCACTAGCTACTATTTTGTCGTTCCACCAGACTACCGATCCGAGGTACCCCCTCACGGCTACGGTACTCGATCCTGCAGGTCCTGGCAGAGGCGATAGTTTCGACCCATCCAGAACCCATAATAGCGGAGGGCTTTCGACTGGAACTCCCTGCCATTGACAGGCGCCAACCAGCCCGGATGCTGACACAGCGAGATGTCGGCATGAAAGATTCTTAGGTAAGAAAATTCTGTCCACAAGCACTCCATTACTGACATCTATCTTTGTCAGAGTACTGTAAATTGAATCGGAATTAAGAATCACTTCGGGCAGGTCAGGATCAGTTACTCTTCCTCCATTAGCCACAAAGAGACTCTTGCCTCCAACTACCAACTCGTGCGGCTCGATTCCACCGCTAGAAATCGTCTTCATCAGTGAGCCAGATCGATCAATTTTGAGAATTCGTCCAACTGATCCTTGGCGGGTTTGACAGCCAACAAACCAGCACCCATCACCGACACAGGCATGTCCGGTATAGATCAACCCCTCAGGTGGACGTAACACCTTCTGCAGAACACCTGTAACCCGGTCCAGAATAAGCGCCCAAGCACCAGGCCGACGGCTGATCACTAGGATGGAGGCATCGTTAAGAGTAATGCCATGACCTCTACCTGATAATGGTGACTGCCAGCACAATGTATCGTTTGAGGAAAATGCCAGAAGCCAATCTTCATCACCACGGCGAGCACAAGCGAACAGCGCCGGTTGTCGACTCGCTAGAGTGGCTGACGGCAGCAAGCAACATCCGAGAAACGCTCGCCGACTAATCACCATCTTTTGCGTTAAAACCGACAAATTGGTCTTTGGTTACGTTCTCGAACCATACCTGTTGCAGGGCGTTCAGTTGACTCGCGACCGTCTTCACCTGACCAGGGGTCAACACAGCAGGTACAGCGCTGAGTTGGTCAAGTCCATTCAGGATTCCACCAATTTCGGTGCCGACTGCAGGCCACAGCTCGTCCAGTTTTTCTTTCCAGTAAATTGAATACTGTGACGAAACTCCTGATATCAAGCCGGCCAGAAACACAGTTGACGTGCCGCTGGTATCAAATGGCCCGTATGGTGGTTGAATCGACTCCAGTGCTGGAAGCAGTGACTCGGTCAGAAGGTTAATCGTGGTGTACATAGCGCGATGCTGGGCGCGTTCATAAGCGGCTAAATCAGCATAATAATCCGGAGCAGTTGTCGGAATGATCACTTCGGCTTTTTGAATCAGGCCGCTAATGATCAATTGAGCCAAACTACAGTATCGCACCTGCTCCAATCGATTCAGTATGATTCGATCCAGGGCGGTCAAACCCCTGATCGCTATACTTTGTTTCGAAAATTCGACACCTGCGTCGTGACGATAATTCTTGATCGCCCTAACAACAAAACCTTTCGGGTCTGGCCAAAGCATAATTGCGGTGCTGTAGTCTGGTGTCTCAATCGGACCAAGCTGAAAGGCATATATCTCACCCCAGGTAAAAACTAGATTGCGCCAGGTCTGCTCATCAATCTCACAATCATCTTTAAGGTCGTTGCGAAGTTCGTTGAGTTGAGAACTGAATGAGGAGAACTGGGTCGGCCAAAACGCGTCAGCCCCGAACGGCTCGCCATAACTCGACTGAATAAGACCTACATGGAGAAACGATATCAAGCCGAGAAGGGAAAACCATCTCATTACAGAGACTCTAGAAACCGGACTAGATCAGCACGTTGCGTCTCGCTAGCCTCGACAAAGCGCGCCTTTGCCTCAGCAGCCTCGCCACCGTGCCACAGTATGGCTTCTTCAATATCTTTTGCCCTGCCGTCGTGGAGAAATGTTGCCAGCGGGTTGACTGTCTTCACATAACCCAACCCCCACAGGGGTGGGGTACGCCATTCACTGTCGCCCACACCATCACTGAGATCGGACCCCATATCGTGGAGCAAAAAATCTGAGTAAGGCCAAATCAGCTGGTAACGCAAAGCCTTTTGGGGATAATCGGCGCGGGTCACATATTTTGGATGATGACAACTGTGACATTGAAACTCATAAAAACTTTTCTTTCCCCGTAATACCCCAGGGGATGAAACATCACGGCGCCTGGGTGGTGCGAGCGACAGCAGATACTGCTCGACTAGGCTCATCATGAGTCGGGTAATCTCAACATCTTCCTCGGCGTCTGCCCCGCTATTTGCATTCCGACAGGCCTGCTGCAAAAGTGTGCAGTCGCCATAATGCAACGGAAACTCCGCACTCGACAGGCCCATATCATTACTAAAAGCATCTGCGGACTGTTGGCGCAAAGAAACATTTTGGAGCTTCCACGCATATTTTCCCGGACGGTCGCCGATCCAGGGTAGCGCGCCTGATATGCCATCGCCATTAGCATCGCTCTCATCAGACAAGCGAATCTGATCTGCGACATGAATGGCGTCAATTAACCCAAGGCCGAATACCGCCGGAGCCATTCTGGGCGAGACTCGCTCCTTGATGCGCTCGCCATTTGCAGTAAAAACTACGTATTCTGGGTAACGCAACTCTTTAACGGCTCCATCGGGATAGATGAACTTTCGGGTGTGGTAAAACGTCCGATACCGACCTTCTGCCGGCAGTCCCGTCACAGAAGCTGTCTGTAGTTGGCTCCCCAGAAGGTCATGTGGGGTCGGAAACTTAAGAAGAAAGGTTGGGTCAAATTCTCCTTCCCGTGGAGCTGTACCCCGACCATCCTTGATATGACACCCCTGGCAACTGCGGGCATTAAAGAAAGGACCCAGTCCATCTGACGACTGGGTACTGGCGGGTGCGGCGACCCAAGCCTTACGGAAAAGTGAATTGCCGATCGCGGCTGACTGTTGCCCTTCAGCATCTAAATTGGAAAGAAACCGTGAGTAGGCCTCCTTACCTAAATCATACTCGCGCCGGGTCGTGGCACCTCCGGACATAGCCTCAAATGACTCAGCCTGTAAAAAAGTGGTAGGCAGTTGAATAACCTTGTTGACTGCCCTCTGTTGCTCTAAATCTAGGTCGTCACGGACGGTATCGTCGGCGACTGCAACCGCAAGCACCAGAGGCAGCCCGATGATTAACGCAGAAGCCTTAGTTACTGTATATGTCAATTAAAAACTGCTGATGGATCATCCAGACTATCTGACCCCTCGATTACCACACCACTGACATCAAGCCCGGCGACGGTCTTTTCGATACTGCGGGCATGGCTGACAAGGGCATCGACCAGGTTCTGCACCACAGCGTTGCCAGATTCGTTTCCGGCACCGATCATTTGATCATAGGATTCTATTGACTCTGCCCGAACCACGACTGCGTGAGCTGCCATCAACGCATCTTGCAAGCTCGCAGACAGGCTCTGTGCGAGTACAGGATCCCTCTCGAGCACCAAGGCCATCAACCCCGGTCCCGTGACCAAATCGCCATTTGTTCGACGATATCCACCACTCCAAAGGTTATTGATGCCGATGACATCATAGTAATGCGACCAATGTGTGTTGTCGGAGAAACAATCATGTTCTTCCTCTGGGTCGTGCAGCATCAGTCCAAGTTTTGTACGCTCTCCAGCCAGTTCTCCATAGGATAACGACCCTAGTCCAGTCAATAGTCCGGCAAGGCCGCCGGCGCGCATTGCCTGCCTGCCTTCTCCGTCGTCAGAAAATGCCACGACCATCGTTTCCAGATCCTGGATAAGCAGATCAGTTGCCGCCATAAGGTAGGCACCCCTTCGGTCACAATTTTCATTCGTGCAAGCACCCGTATTGAAATCAGCTGCTTTACGCATTCCGGCGCCCGCGCCATTCCCATTCAAATCCTGGCCCCATAATAGAAATTCAATGGCGTGATATCCGGTCGCCACATTGGCCTCTATTCCTCCCGCTTCGTGCAAAGACTCAAGCAGGGTGGAATCGATGCTGCTGGCATCTACCTGCTCACCATTGATCATGATCTGAGGATTCGCAACAATATTTGCCAGGACCGCTGGATTTTCAGAACCTTCAAACATCGATGGGTCAACCACATAGTCGATCAATCCTTCATCCAAGGGCCACGCATTGACCTTTCCCTCGAATTCATCGACTACTGAATTACCAAAACGTAGGGCTTCCGTCTGCTGGTAGGGTTTACGGCTTTGACGCCACGTTACTTTGGCATATTGCAGATTCTGTTCAGTGGGTTCAGTAATGAGGCGTGAATTTGCCTCTCTCAGAGCTTTTGCAGTAGCAACCGAATCCTCATACATCATCTGCGCAATATCAGATAGATGCTCTATTACTTCCGACTGAGTTACGGCGGCTGCGTACGACGAAAAGGCGAACAAAGATGCACCGACAAGAATTGATACTCCGGGTAAAGTCGATTTAACAGAGGGCATAACATAGGACTCCATAGTGGGTTAAAAGAAACTCGCCCCAAAGTAAGTGGGGCGTGCATAAGTTACTGATTATTTGATTTTTTTAGATCAAGGAGTGGCTTACCAGGGGCTATTCCAGTAAGTAATGCACCGGGCATCAGATGCTAGGTTCCAACTGGACCTCGATATGCTTCGCATGAATCAAACGGATTTTTATCGGCTGGGTTTCTTGGGTAGTCCTAATCACGATGTTGTACCTATCCCGACTGAGAACAAAGAGCTCCTGACTCTCTGAAACGCCGTGGCAAAGCAACATCTTGAGAACCGGGCGGATACCAACGCTATAGATGTGAAATCTCTCACCGGCCTCAAGGCTATCCAAGGAAAGATAGTTAAAAGGGGGAATCAGCGAGACTTTAGCTGCAAAGAAGGCGCGTAATCGACTCATTCATACAACTCCAGCAAAGCACTTGTTTGGAGCACATCTGCTCTCTGACGAGATCAGTTCCAGGTAACTCTGATGCACTACCATCAAGCGATACCTCTGACGTTCCCGACCTACTCACCACGCCTCCGCAACTTTCACAGACAACTTCCATATCTACAGCGGACCCCGCGAGTGCTGGAGACTGGTTTGAATGGTTATCCGCCATAATCTCCAGTCTCTACAGCACTTTCGAAGACTCCCGAAGATATTCCGCTACGCCCGATGGCGTATTGATCATCCCGGAATCTCCCGACTGCCATCCCGCAGGACAGACTTGCCCGTGCTCTTCAAAAAACTGTAATGCCTGAATAATTCTTATAAGTTCATCCATATCTCGACCCAGAGGTTCATCATTTACAACCATATGACGGATGATCCGGTTCCGATCCGTTAAGAACGTCGCCCGGACCGAAACCCCCTTTGGGTAATAGCTACTCCCGGCGGCGGCGAGTACGCCGTACGAAGTAGAGATCGAACGATCGAGGTCAGAGACCAGTCCAAAGTTGATAGCTCCTATTCCCCCCTCATCAACAGCAGTATTACGCCAAGCGTTATGAGTCCACTTGGAATCAACACTGATTCCCACCACTGAACAGTTCAACTTATTAAGAACTTCAGCTCTGTTCGATAAGGCCAGAATCTCTGACGGACAGACGAACGTGAAATCCATCGGGTAGAAGAAAAGAACACCGTAACGCTGGTCGATATGCTGATGGAGGTTAAAGTGATCTACGACCTCGCCGGTGGCCGTACAAGCTTCGGCAGTGAAATCCGGAGCTTCCTCTCCAATCAGTAGTCCCATTGCTATTACTCCCTACGAAATTCCGCCCAAAACAAAAGATTTAGACGAACGGTTGACGATTGCGTATAACCTGATAATAATACGAATCGTTCTCATTCGCAATCTAACCGATCACTGAGTATTAGAAGACCGTTGGTCGGGAGGTCTGACACACATGCAAGAAATTTCAGGCTTATCACAATCTCCTGATCACTCAGTAGAAACACTCTGCGCAGCGTTGCTCTACATGATGTCCTATTACTCACACTCGAAGGACCCTCACCTCGCCTCGGAGATTGCCCGACATCTATCATGGCTAAAGGACGCTGCCCGTTTACAGGGCTGCAAGGGACTCGATGAGACCGCCGGACGCCTTCTTGCCCTGCACTGGAAGAACGGGGAGCCTTTACATTGACCGTGTCGATTGAGCGATCAAATGAACGCAGGAAAGGGCAGTTGAATTGCGGTTGCCAATTTAAAGGGACCGCGCCTCAGGGCATACCGCTGGAATCGTCGAGCGTCTCCCCGGTTCCCTCTTTTGGCCCGAAACTTACCTCACCTCCCTTAGCGCCGGAAAGTCCACACCAGAATGTGAGTTCTTTGCATCTATGGGAGTTGCCATCCAAATATCTCTGCGCAATTGTGGGAACCTGCGCCACAATTCCGGAGATACGAAAGCTCGCTATCAAATCCCGAATCGATAATCCAGCCCAATATACGGACTATCAGCTTCACAATATTTTTGTGAATGCAGCACATGACGGCACCCGGCCAGGCCGCTTGCTGGAGAAACTGTTTCAGCAGAAATTTCGATCCACAATTACCCTCTACCGGCACAAAAACGCCTCTGAGTTCGAAACACTTTGGGAAAACTCCCTTCATGGAGGTGACGTCGCTGGGTCCTACTATGTGCTCCTTACCAGCGCCAGGACGCCTCCAGCGGTCCGAGATAAAGCCGTAGGTGAGATCCATATGCTTTCTCATATCTCAGGGATGTCCTGCCGGGTTGATCTGAAGAACCTGCCAAAACTCAAAAAGGAAAATCGAGATCTCTTTTCGCAGGTGGAGAAACTCAATCTCAAGTACTTGAGATTCGTTCAAACTTCGGAGAAAAAAGAAGCGCAGCTCGAAAAATCACTCTTGGAACTTAAGTCTCAACTTCGGGGAAGGATTGCCGAAGACGAGGAGCTGGGCGATATAGAGCGCTCCGAGCTCAGAAGACTAAGGGAAAAAAATAAGGTCCTTAGCGGATTAATCAAAAAATTGAGAAAAGAAAGGGTCGAGTTGCAGCGGGAGCTCTACGATATCCGCCGAGCAGATCCCGAAAGTCAGCAACGACCTCCAACCACGACGTGTGAAAATTTAGTTGGTGAAACCGTTGACGCTCGACTATCAGGCCAAGATCAGGGGTCCAGCGAAGATCTTTCAGCCTCAGTGCCCAGCACTGACCTTGAGGGAAAAAAGGTCCTATATGTAGGTGGGCGGTTCCGGCAGGCACCGCATTTCAGAGATCTGGTAGAAAAACTTAACGGTTTCCTGTTCTTTCATGACGGCGGCCGAGAGGACGGCGAAAGAAGGCTTGACGAACTCCTCCCCCGCGCCGACGTCGTTGTTTGCCCGATTGACTGTATTAGTCACGGCGCTACCGACAAGATCAAACGAGAATGCCAGAAACTAAACATCCGTTTTCTGCCGGTCCGTCGTTCAAGCATCTCTTCCCTCGCTCGGGCGCTTGGCAATGCGTATCCCTGAGAATACGATTTTTCATGGAGGCTTGCCTGGCGCCACGACGACGATAGGCCATGAGAATCCTACTAGGGAAATTTCAGAGAGCTCATTGGGTCAACGGCGTGTCTCGGTCGAAATACAGTCTGAGAAACTCCTGCAACTCATTCAGCAGCGCGTACTCGCCGCCTCCGACCTACGCTGCCTCGATCATGCAAGCAAAGCCATTTTGCGGGAACTTTGCTTGTCTGCCTGCCTTAAACCGTCAAGGTTTACGCAACAAGATTAATCAGCCAGTCGAGTCCTCAGTAAACTTGCGATACTGCGTGAGTGGGCTATATCACCCTTGTCGTGATACGACTCATGATTGGCTTCGATGTCTTTGAGCCGATAGCGGTAATTGACCATGAGTCCGGCCGAATTATCCTGTCCACGCCGACTCACGTCACCCGGAAAATTGATCCGCTCGATACTGGCTCCGTTGGAAAGATGGAAATTGGCCACGCGGTCCCGCGCATCGTTCCCACGCTTTTCGCGCATCAGGTAATGCGCTGCAAGAACCGTGAGCGCCTGACGGGCTTTTGCGAGCGCCGCCTCGTCACGCAGCCAACTGCGATCAACAAACATCCGGTCCAAGGCGCCGACGTCCGTGAGTACTTGCAGGCCATTTTGCACCCGCGGGTGCTGTTCGTTCCTGGGGCTTTCGCGCTGTTCATTTAACCAGCGCCGAAAACCGGGCAACGGCGACAACGTAGCAAAGTGCTTAAGCTGCTTGTAGTCACGACTCAGTCGGTCAACCACCCGTTTGATCAGAAAACTGCCGAAACCTACACCATCCAAACCAGGCTGGGTTGCCGAGATTGAATAGAACACCGCAGTATCCGCCTTGTCCGGATTAAGTTCGCCATGATCAATGCTCAGCACATCATTGATACGCTCGGAAATGCCTTCTGTGAGCGCCACCCAGACGAAGATCAGCGGGTCGTTGGGCATCTGGGGATGAATAAAGGCAAAACAGCGCCGGTCGGGGGCCCCCAGGCGATGCTTGATATCCTGCCAGGATCGAATAGCGTGAACCGCCTCATGCTCGGCAAGAGTTTCAAGCAGTGCCGCAGGCGCGTCCCACGCGATCCGCCGCAGCTGGAGGAAACCCACATCAAACCAAGACGCCAGCAAGTCCTTGAATTCTCTATCAAACGCGCCAAGCCGCGGATCATCCCTGCGGATCTTGAGCAGCTGGGCCCGCATGTCGGCAAGAAACTTTATGCCTTCGGGCAGGTCATTGAACTGTGTCAAAAGGCGTATCCGCGGAGACTTCAGCGTCCGCCGCAGTCTTGCTTCGGCATCAAGCCGAGCGGGTAAATCTTCGGACGAACCCTCAGCATCAACCGCCAGCCATTCACGGGCCGACTCACGCAGCGCTTCGTCTTTAACCCCGTATTCAAAAGCCAGCAGTTTCAGGAAATTATCACGACCGCCGATATCAAGATCGAGATACACCCCGCCCAGGCGTGCCGCGCGCGCCCGGGCAGATGCGGCGCCACCGGTCTCCAGAAGACAATCATCAATCTGGCGGCGAATCAGATGAAAATCGTCGGGCGGCAGTCCTGGGCGCACCTTTCCTGTGATACGGCTGAGCGCCTCTTGCTCAACCTCTACCCAGGCACGGCGTAACTGCTTGAGGCCTTTAAGTCCGAAACTGGTTGACAGATCCATCTACTACATCCTCACCATCGATTCAAAAACAACACGATTGCTCCGGTCATCACAGAACGCGCCCAGCTATCACCACCACGCTGCGGCATTGACCTGGATATCTTCCATGGTGATGCCGGCGGCCTCTTCCCGACAGAGAAACGCAATCAGTGCGCCAATCTCCTGAGGCTGCACCAGCCGCTTCTGGGGCGACTGGCTGACCAGCGCGACAATTTCCTCTTCAAAACTCGTGCCCTGCTCTTTCGCTTTAGCCTGAAAACTTTTGTTCATCATCTCCGTCTGCACCCACGTTGGGCTGACGACGGTTGCGGTAACGCCATGCGCGGCGCCCTCGAGTGCCACTGCACGATTAAGCCCGATCAGGCCAGATTTGGATGCGCAGTAGGCCGCATACTTCGGGACAGCAGTCCGCGCTGCCGTGGAACCGATGCTCACAATACGACCCCAACCACGCTCAATCATCCCCGGCATACAAGCTTTGATCATCCGGAAACAACCGTTGAGATTGGTGTCGATCACATCAAGCCACTTCTGTTCATTATGTTCGCTGACGGTCTGCTGGGTCCCGATGCCGGCGGAATTCACAAGGATATCGACGGGGCCGAGCTGGCGCTCTACTTCTAAGACGAAGGATCTGACGCTCTCGGTATCGCGTACATCGAGTTCCCCACCCCACACCGGTGACGAGAGTTCTGCCAACTGACTCAGTGATGCGTCAACCACGGTTCGTGCGCCGAGCGCCACCGAGACACCCTGCCGCGCGAGTTCAGCAGCTGTCGAAAGTCCAATCCCGGCAAACCCGCCTGTCACTATGGCGACTCTGGTCTGCCCTCCAGGCGCTTTTTCAGTCATAGCCAATGCTCTTTTCTCAGCCCACAGACTGATCGAGGGCGTTCAGAATATCGGCGGCAAGGTCCTCGACATTCTCAAGGCCGACAGAGATTCGCGCGAGCCCCAGACTGATGCCATGGGCCAGGCGCTCTTCTTCAGTGTAGTTGTTATGGGTCATGCTGGCCGGGTGCTGCACCAGTGTCTCAGCGTCGCCCAGACTGACAGCGCGCTGAGCCACCTGAACGGCGTCCATGAATCGCACACCTGCCTCATATCCGCCCTGCAGTTCCAAGGCAATCATGCCGCCGAAGGCTTTCATCTGCTTACAGGCCAGATCGTATTGCGGATGCGAGGGTAGACCCGGGTAGTACACCTTTTCGACCTGTGGATGCGCCTCAATCTGACGCGCCAGCGCCAAGGCACTCTCGCAGTGACGTTCCATACGCAGCTCCAGCGTCTTGATGCCCCGCAGCAGCAAGAAGGAATCAAATGCCGACAGCACTGCACCGGTCATGTCTTTAAGACCAACGGTGCGTACAGTCACCATGTCATCAGCGGGACCGATGGCCGCACCGGCAATCAGATCTCCGTGGCCGCTGAGATACTTGGTCATTGAGTGCACTACAAAATCCGCACCACACTCCAACGGCCGCTGAAGATAGGGCGTACCGTAGGTGTTGTCGACAATCACTCGAGCACCGTGGGCATGGGCCACCTCGGAGACCTCACGAATATTGATGACCCGCATATTCGGATTAGTAGGCGTTTCGAAAAATACAAAGCGCGTTTGGGGCGTCATGGCGCCGGCGAGCGCGTCAGTTTCTGTGAGATCAACAAAGTGCACCTTGATGCCAAAGCGCGAAAGCCCA
>JBMUHF010000279.1:0-1903 GCA_050302555.1 Arenicellales bacterium
AGATAAACGCCCTCCACGTGGAAAAGAATTCTCTAAAGGACCACGTGTCTCAATACAACCCGTTCCTGATGCGGCGATTCAGAACCTAAGTGGAGTATCGATAACGGCAGCGTAACGGCTACATCGTTTTCTGCTTAGAAATCGATGCGGTCTAAAGTAAATGATTCATATCAATTGATCCTGAACCATGGGATGTGTTGTTAGGCCTTCTCGTAACTAGAAATGCTTTATATGGGTGGCGCATTGCGCCACCCATATAACTTTATGGAGCAGGACTAGCGGATAAAAGTGGTTGATGTATTATGAGTGCAAGTTGTCTATGTAATTGACCGGCAGCCCTGAAAAGGATCTCGTTATGACTTCTCGCCCGCTTGACGGCATCCGTGTCGTCGATCTCACTCATGTTCTCGCTGGGCCGTACTGCTCGTATCAGCTCGGTTTACTCGGCGCTGAGGTGATTAAAGTTGAGCCTCTCTCTGGCGAGCTCGTCCGTCCGTGGAAGGGTACCCGGGAACAGGTCATGTCCGGCATGGGCACCGGGTTCATGGCCCAGAATGCCGGCAAACGTAGCCTGTCGGTTGATATCACCCAGCCCAAAGGAAGCGACCTCGTTCTTGAGCTGGCTACTGGCGCCGACGTGTTTCTCGAGAACTATCGTCCCGGTTCGCTTGCTCGTCACGGTCTTGGTTACGACGACGTCGCTGCGGTGAACGACACGGTCGTGTATGCCTCGATTTCGGCGTTCGGCCAGACCGGGCCGCACGGCCACCGTCCGGGGTTCGACGATGTTGTTCAGGCGACATCTGGTTTTATGGCCACCAATAAGCGCGACAATGGCCCGGTCCGCACCGGCGGTCCAGTGCTTGACTACGCAACCGGCATGCACGCGACCTCAGCGATTCTGGCTGCGTTACTGCTGCGCGACCGGACTGGTGAACGCCAGCGAGTGGACGTCGCGATGCAGGATGTCACCATGCTGCTCGTCAACTACGACACCACTGCTGCCTCTCAACACGGTGGCGTCTCCGAACCGAATCCTGATATCGAAGCCCCGATGCTCGGACGGTTCGCGACCGCCGACGGCTACGTGATGCTTGCGGGCTACTTACCCCGCCACTGTCAGTCCATCGCCGCCGCCATCGGACTCGATGAATTTACCGACATTGAGTTTGATGACCTCTTTACCCGCGGCGACGAAATTCAAGCTCTCGTTGAGGCTCGTCTCCTAGAGAGGACTACCGACGAATGGGACCGAATCTTCGCTGAAGCTGGTGTGGTCGGCGGTGGTGTCCGTGAACTCGCCGAAACATTTGCCTCAGGTCAGCCCGACGCCCGTGGCGTCACCGAACCGCTCAACACACCGGTCGGCGAAATCCACGTCACCACCAACGGCTACCGAATCAACGATCAGGTCTGGGGCCCTCGCTCAACCGTGCCGATGATCGGTGAACATTCTCGTGACTTGCTTGGCGAACTTGGCTATGACGCTTCCGCCATCGATACTCTCATCGCCGATGGCGTGATCCGCCAGCACGAGATCTGAGTTCGAGATGCGCTGGTCAGAGAGGATAGAGACTGACTTGAGTCGCCGCTCTACTGTCATCAAAACGGAACGCGGTGATGTAGAGGTTGCCCGAGAAGGCGATGGAATTCCTGTGTTGATGATTCACGGCAGCCCCGGCGGTTTCGATCAGGGATTGATGTACGGCCGCCACCTTCGTGATAACGGATGCGAACTCATTGCCTTGTCTCGCCCTGGTTTTCTGCGCACACCGCTTTCGTCGGGTCAAACGCCAACCGAGCAGGCCGACCTGTACGCAGCCGTGCTCGATGCCTTAGAGATCGATCAAGTTACAGTGCTTGGCTACTCTTCAGGCGGTCCATCAGCGGTACTTTTCGCAGC
>JBMUHF010000280.1:0-13665 GCA_050302555.1 Arenicellales bacterium
CCAGCCAAGGCTTGACGAGCCTCCGCCACGGCCTGGCGGACCTGGTCGGGAGAGGTACCGCCCACATGATTGCGTGAACAAACAGCGCCTTCAAGCGTCAGGACCTCAAAGACGTCTTCGTCGATCAGTTCACAGACACTGCGCAACTCATCAAGCGAAAGGGCATCGAGCTCCCGCTGTGCCGATTCGGCAAGCTGAACAGCCTTTCCCACTGCTTCGTGTGCGTCTCGGAAGGCCAAGCCCCGGCGCACCAGATAATCAGCGAGATCCGTTGCTGTCGCATGTCCGCGACCCGCAGCCTCGCGCATCCGTGGTCGGTCAAAGGTCATATTCGGCACCATAGCAGCAAGCACTACCAGACAGGCATGTGCATTATCAAAACTGTCGAAAAGGGGTTGCTTGTCTTCCTGATTATCCCGATTGTAAGCGAGGGGCTGGCCCTTCATCAGCACCAAAAGTGAGGTCAGATTTCCCACCGCACGGCCACTTCTGCCTCGCACCAGTTCGGCGACATCGGGGTTTTTCTTCTGCGGCATGATGCTGGACCCGGTACAGAAGGCGTCTCCAAGGTCCACGAAACCCAGATGCTGGGAGGCCCATAACACCAACTCTTCAGCCATTCGGGAAAGGTGCACCATCAGCAATGCGACGCCCCCGCAGAATTCGACCGCGAAATCCCGATCGGACACCGCATCCAGAGAATTGCCGGAGACCCCATCGAACCCAAGCGCGACTGCGGTCATGTTCCGGTCCACCGGAAAACTGGTGCCCGCAAGCGCAGCGACGCCCAGCGGCGAGACATTGACCCGTCGACGGCAGTCAGCCAGACGCTGCCAGTCGCGTTCCAGCATAGCGTTCCAGGCGAGCAGGTGATGGCCGCAGGTCACGGGCTGGGCAGTCTGCATATGAGTCATCCCCGGCATGATCGTCTCGGCTTCACCTTCTGCCAGTTCGACCAAGGCTCGCTGCAGTGCGGTAAGGTCGGCCTGTAATTGATCGATCGCGTCACGGGTAAAGAGCCGCAGATCGGTTGCCACCTGATCGTTCCGTGAACGTGCAGTGTGCAGCTTCTTGCCGGGGTCCCCTACGAGTTCGGTGAGCCTCGCCTCGATATTCATGTGGACATCTTCGAGCGCGGCGCTCCATTGAAAGCGATCTGCTGAAATCTCCTGCATGATGGAATCTAGGCCACCGATGATTGCCCGACCATCAGCCTCACTGATGATCCCACAAGACTGGAGCATAAGCGCGTGGGCGCGCGAACCGGCGATGTCGTATTGCGCGAGCCGGCGGTCAAAATGCTCAGAGGCGGTGAACGCCTCTACCGTAGCGTCCGTATTGCCGCTAAACCGCCCGCCCCAGAGTTTGTCTGTTCCCATAATCGTCTCCAGATTCCACTGCCTGTACCCGATGTCAGCAGGCGGGCGGGCTGGACAAAGCCAGATTCGGGTCGGTTACGCTATTGCAACGCCGACATATAGACGGAAAGCGCATGAATCTGCTGCGCCGAAAGCCGGTGCGCAATCGGCCCCATGATTTTGCCGGCACGTTCACCGGACTTGAAGGCCAGCAACTGACTCTCAAGGTACTCCGGCCACTGACCCGCAACCCGGGGATAGTTGGAAGGAATCCCGTGTCCCGCTGGACCATGACAGGCCATGCACGCCGGAATCGCAAGTTCTGCCGAACCCCCCCGGTAAAGAGCCTCACCCTCACTGGCCAGCGCAAGCTGGTCTTCAGTGATGCTGCGTAGCGCAATCGTCTGCGAGGAATACCACGCATCGATATCAGCCATGTCTTCCGCGCTAAGTGACTGCGCTAGGCCCATCATGATGGCGTTGGCTCTCTTGCCTGACTTGAACGCGGCCAGCTGCCCGCTGATATATCCGGACACTTGCCCGGCGAGGGACGGAAAACCGGAGTTGGCGCTGTTACCATCAGCCCCATGACAAGCCGCACAGGCCTGCGCTTTGACCTGTCCAGCTGCAGGGTCGCCCGCGACAGCTTGGGCCGACATGCCTGCCATTAAAATGGTCGTGATGATGAATACCAGCCGATTCATTAAACTGCTCCTGTTGTTAACGAGCCCGCTGACCGGGGTCGCGTGCGCCTGGCAGACCAGTACGCCTGTGCGGAATTCGGTCACCGGCGTGCATGAAGGCCCGTAACCAGACGAAAACTCAATTATACCCTGTGACTTCAACGACCTGCGAACCACAACTGCTCCGAAAGGCTGAGTATCACTGCGCCGCACACCACCGTCGCGACTGGATGGAGGATACCGGCGCCGAGGTTGCGTTTGCCGGAAGATCCAATGTCGGCAAGTCCAGCGCCATCAACGCTATCACCTCGCGCAAGGCACTGGCCCGTACCAGCAAGACCCCCGGCCGGACCCAACAGATTATTTTCTTCACCCTCGACGCACATTTTCGCCTCGTAGATCTGCCCGGTTACGGTTACGCAAAAGTCCCCGCGGGCCTTCAGCAACACTGGGAGAAAACCGTTCAGCGCTATCTTGAGGAGCGGGTATCCTTGCGGGCGCTGATCCTGCCCGTCGACTGCCGACGCGAGCCAACCGCGTCGGACTGGAAAATGATCGAATGGTGCGCTGCAGCCAGTCTGCCTGTCCATATCCTGCTGACCAAATGTGACAAGCTAGGTCGGGCAAAACGGATGCAGGCGTTGCGCGCAGCCCAACAATCTCTCAGCCGGATGCCACTCACCACAACACAACTTTTTTCTGCTACCAATGCGATCGGCATCGATGAAGCACGTCAGCAGATAGCCGGGCTACTCTCACGAACCGACTGAAACCGGCCGTCAGCTGTGCGCCTGCGCCCAGTTAGGGCCGATGCCGGCATCCACTTTCAACGGAACGGCAAGATCGGCCACTGAAGCCATCAGGTCAGCCACTGTCTCCGCCACACGCTCGGTGTCCGACTCAGGCGCTTCCAGCACTAACTCATCATGCACCTGCATGATGATGCGCGCCCCGCAGCCATCCTCACAGAGCCACTTGTCCACTGACAGCATCGCAAGTTTGATGAGATCAGCGGCAGTTCCCTGCATCGGGGCGTTGATGGCGGCGCGCTCAGCGCCTTGCCTGCGGGCATGATTGCTTGAACTGATATCTGCCAAAAAGAGCCGGCGACCGAAAACCGTTTCGACGAACCGTTCCTCGCGTACCTTAACTCTGACGGCATCCATGAAGGCGCGTACACCAGGATATCGCTCGAAATAGAGATCGATATATTCCTGTGCCTGCCCACGCTCTATCCCCAGTTGTCGGGCGAGACCAAACGCGGACATCCCGTAAATGAGTCCGAAGTTGATCGCCTTGGCACTGCGGCGCTGATCACCGGATACATCTTCGACAGGTGTACCGAACACCTCGGCCGCAGTCGCCCGATGGACATCTTCGCCTTTTGCAAAAGCGTCTAGCAGCCCTTCATCAGCGGACAGATGCGCCATGATACGAAGCTCGATCTGCGAATAATCAGCCGCGATCAGCCGCATGCCCGGGGCGGGAACAAAGGCTTCACGGATGCGACGACCCTCAGCGGTGCGCACGGGGATGTTTTGAAGGTTAGGGTCACTGGAGGACAGCCTTCCCGTCGCGACGGCGGCCTGGTGGTAGGAAGTGTGAACGCGACCGGTATCAGGGTTCACCAGGGCGGGCAGTTTTTCGGTATAGGTCGAGCGCAATTTACTGAGTCCGCGATGCTCCAGAATCAGCCGGGGCAGTTCATGCTGCTCGGCCAGTTCGGCCAATACGTTCTCGGCAGTCGACGGCTGCCCTTTGGGGGTCTTGGCGAGTACGGGCAGTTCGAGCCGTTCAAACAGGATCTCCTGGATCTGCTTAGGGGACGCGATATTGAAAGGCGCCCCGGCCTCCTCGTAAGCGATTGCCTCCAACTCTGCAGTGCGCTTGGCCAGTTGAGCGCTTTGCGCTGCCAACATATCGCAATCCACCCGCACGCCGGTGCGCTCGATCTTTGACAGCACGGGCACCAAGGGCATCTCGATCCGTTCGAAGAGTTCTCGCTGGCCCTGTTCGTTCTGCAGCCGTTCAAACAGGACCCGGTGTAGTCTTAGCGTGACTTCGGCATCCTCTGCAGCGTAGGGGCCGGCCTCCTCCAGGGGCACTTCGTTGAACGACAGTTGGTTCTTGCCCTTCCCTGCGACGGCTTGGTAGGAAATGGTCTTATGGCCAAGGTATTTGAGTGCCAGTGTATCCATGTCATGACGCGATCCGGTACTGTCAAGCACATAAGACTCGAGCATCGTGTCAAAGCGCATGCCGGCAAGGGTGATGCCGTGGTTACTGAGCACGGTACAGTCATACTTGAGATTCTGGCCGACCTTTTCCTGATTGGGATCTTCCAGCAAGGGACGTAACGCTTCGAGCACCTCCTCGCGATTCAATTGCAAAGGCGCATCAAGATAATCATGTGCCAACGGGACGTAGGCGCCCTCTCCCGGCTTGACCGCAAAAGAGACCCCGACAATCCGCGCGCGCATCGCATTGAGCGAAGTGGTCTCGGTATCAAAGGCAAAGAGCGGCGCTTTGGATAACTGCTTGAGCCAACGAGACAAGGATTTTTTATCAAGCACGATCTCGTATTGGGCAGTCACTGCACCATCGCCCTCGTCCACTTCGTTAAGACCGCCCAGGTCGGCAAGCCAGGTCTTGAACTCAAGATCGGCGTACAACTGGCGTAGTGCATCCTCATCCGGCGTGCCAATTTTGAGATCGTCAGGCTGCTCCTCGAGCGCCACATCACACTTCACGGTTGCCAACTGGTGCGAGAGCGGCAACTGATCCAGCGAGGCACGCAGATTCTCCCCTACCTTTCCTGGAATCCCGTCGGCCTGCGCCACCAACTGGTCCAGTGATCCGTATTCCTTGAGCCAGCGCACGGCGGTCTTCGGCCCGACTTTAGGAACCCCGGGGATGTTGTCTGAGGTGTCGCCGACCAGCGCCAGAAAGTCCACAATCCGCTCCGGGGGGACACCGAATTTGGCTTCCACTCCTTCCACATCGTAGACCACGTCCTTCATGCTGTCACACATACGCACCTTGGAATCCACGAGTTGCGCGAGATCCTTGTCCCCACTGACGATCAGGGTTTCCATGCCATGGGCGGTCGCCGCTCGGGCAAGCGTACCAATCACATCATCGGCTTCAACGTCGGGGACTGACAGCAACGGCAGTCCGAGCGCACCGATCACCGCATGGACTTTGTCTATCTGAGAACGCAACTCATCCGGCATGGGCGGGCGGTTCGCCTTATAGGCGCTGTAAAGCCGGTCTCGAAAGGTTTTGCCGGGCGCATCGAACACAACCGCAAGATAAGGCGTATCGTATTCACGCATGAGTCGGCGTAGCATATTGACGATGCCATAGACCGCACCGGTGGATTCGCCGCGTGAGTTGGCGAGGTTGGGCATAGCATGAAAGGCCCGGTACAGATACGACGAGCCGTCAACAAGTACCAGTTGTTTTACCATGGTGTTTGTGGGATGTCCTTTTGGGTCTTGTGCTGCGGGGTCGTTACCAACCAGGGCCAGTATACGTTTCCTGACGCGGATCTGTACGGCTTGCGCTCCATCCTTTTAGGGCCGATGATGGTGGCACAGTACCGCGCTCTTTTTTGGCTCACAACTTACCCATGCCTCTTACACCTTTTCTGCCGCCGTCGCACCAAAACACAAAGGCGCCTGTACAGATATGGAGGCGGGTCGCAGGTGCACTTTTACTCGGGTGGCTGACCGGTTGCGCACAAACACCGACAGAAACAACCCCCGGCACCCACATCCGCTTTTACAGCATTAACAGCGTCGGCCAGCTTTCCGAGTTATCGCTTCTGCCGGGGCGAGAGGAGCCGGGCTGCCAGGACATGCCGCTTGATCTAAAGGTTCACCGCGTCGCACAGGTCGGCTTTGCTGCGTGCAAGATATTCGCCAAAAACGAATGCCCCGATGACGCAGCGCTGGTGATGCGGTGGTCAGGTAAACAATCCCGCAGCGACCCCAACAAGAATCAGCCCACGATTCGGATCACACCCGGATCGCTCTGGCTCTTTGAAGCAGGGCGCGAGATCGAGGTCGCGTCCTGGCGCTGTGATTTAGAAGACTGAGAAAACGTCCGGCTGCACTAGATCAGCCGGCCTGGCGACGCGCCAGCACCATTCCCTTCAGCAGATTCAGCGCCTCACCCACCTCGAAGTCGCGATCCTGCAGGCGCTCCGAACCGCCAACCGCTTCCGTTGCATCATCAGTACCCGCTGCTTCGTTTTGCAGATGTCCCGCAAGATCAGCCTCACGGGTGCCCGAATGGGCCGGCGCCTCAGCAAACTGCAGGCGGCGGCTGACGATATCGGGCTCAATTCCGGTTGCCTGAATCGAGCGGCCGTTGGGTGTGTAATAGCGGGCTGTGGTCAGTTTCAGCGCTGCCCCGTTGTTCATCGGAAGGATCGTCTGTACAGAACCCTTGCCGAATGTCTTAGTCCCGAGTATCAGCGCACGACCGTGATCCTGCAGCGCGCCGGCGACAATTTCCGAGGCCGAAGCCGAGCCCCGGTTTACTAAAACCACCATCGGCGCACCGTCCAGGGCATCGCGTGCCGTGGCGCTGAAGGTGTAATCGGCATCGGCGGTGCGGCCCCGGGTAGAAACGATAACGCCCTCACGCAAAAACAGATCACTGACCTCGACAGCGCCGTTGAGCACTCCGCCCGGATTGTTGCGAAGATCTAGCACCAGACCACTGAGCGGTTCACCAGCTTGCTCTTCGAGCCGCTCCAGTTGGCGCCGCAGCGATGCACTGGTACCTGACTGGAACTGACTGACCCGCACGTAGCCGTAATGGTTTTCCAACAGTTCACCGCGCGCGCTGTGCAACTGAATAATGGCCCGCTTGAGGGTGACATCGAACGGCTGGTCCACACCCTCACGCACTATGGTCAGGGTAATCTCGCTGCCTGGCTCGCCGCGCATCTGCTCAACCGCGTTGTCCAAGGAATTGTCCTTCACCGTCATACCGTCCAAGCGAATAATAAGGTCGCCGCTTTGAATACCGGCCCGGTCAGCAGGCGTCCCATCAATCGGCGCGACGACACGAATTACCCCGTCTTCCAGAGTCACTTCAATCCCGAGACCCCCAAATTCACCCCGCGTATCAATATTAATCTCGTGGAACGACTCTGGATCGAGATAGCTCGAGTGCGGGTCGAGCCCACCCAGCATTCCCCGCACGGCATCACGGAGTAACGTGGCATCATCAATCGGCTCGACATAATCGGTCTTGATCATGCTGAATATCTCGGCAAACAGCCGCAAGTCCTCAATTGGCAACGCCGTTGCGTCTGAACCCTCATCGGTGTGTGCCGTTTGCGGCATAGCGACAAACCCGAAGAGCATTAAGGAAGCCAAAAGGCCGAAGGTTTTAGTCAATTTCATATAAGGAAACCACAAGCGGCGGTTACGACGACGGTGGATAATGCGCGTCAGTATACCGCCCGACTGCGACGGGGCCGTGACCACAATCAGGACCATGAGTCTTGAAATCTACCGGGATCCCGGCGAGAAAATTCAGGTTTTCGAACATTAGTGTATAGTTCTTCGTTAATATTCCAAGCAAAAGATCAAACTATATGGCGCTCTCGGAGAAACATATCGACTACAGCAGTAATCGGACAGCCGAGATGGAGCCGCTTTTTCTGGCCAACGAGAAAGATCTCTACATTGCATCGAGATCCCTTAAGGCCATGGGGCATCCGTTGCGTCTTAAGATTCTGTGCATCCTGGCGGAAGGGACCGAGATCAGTGTCCAGGATCTGGTGGATCTCGTTGGCACCTCGCAAAGCAATATCTCTCAGCACCTATCCATCCTGCGTGACAAAGGAATCCTGGCAGCACGAAAAGACGCAAATAAAGTCTACTACCGTATAGGCGATGACAAGATTCTGGTTTTGATGGAAACCATGCGCGAGGCCTTTTGCAACACCCACGAATAGGCCAGCAAAGGCTGCAAATGACTGGCCTCGGGGTCATTTGCCTGTTGTAGACTACCGCTCCCTATCCCCTTTCAGTCAGCCCTCATGGACTTAGAGTTTGTCGTCAGTAACTGGCACCTTTTTGCGGCCTTAGTCGTTATTTCCCTACTCATTGGCTTCGACACACTTCGTCGAGGTGGTGGCGGCGCCAATCAGGTGAGTGCTGTCCAGTTGCCACAATTGATCAATAAGGAAAACGCTGTCGTGGTGGATGTCTGTGAACCGGACGAATACAAAAAAGGTCACATTCCCAAAGCTATCAACATTCCGGTATCGCAGATCAAGGACCAGTTGGGGCAACTCGAAAAGTTTCGTACCAAGAACCGGCCGATCGTGTTGTCGTGCCGCAGCGGTCAGCAGGCAAGCCGTGCGGCGGCGGTTCTTCGCAAGAACGAGTTCAAGACCGTCTACACCCTGAGTGGAGGGCTAGCGGCATGGGAAAAAGAGAACCTGCCGCTGGAGCGGTAAACCTGACGGAACCGATTATGAACGAAGCTGCTGACACATCTGCAAAATCCAAGTTTCACCTGCACCAGGTCTTTATCAAGGACGCGTCCTTTGAGTCCCCCCGAAGCCCCGAGGTATTTACCTGGAAAGACTACCGCCCTGAAACGGAAATTGACCTCAAGGCACAGCAGAACGTTATCGATGCTGAACAGCACATTTACGAAGTCACGCTGAAAGCGACCGTCACCGCACGTCACGAAGAGCAAGCGGTGTTTCTGGCAGAAGTACAGCAGGCAGGAATCTTCACCGTCCAAGGCAGTAGTCCGGAAATGCAGGAGATGATGCTCGAAGCGGCGTGCCCGAACGTTCTGTTCCCGTTTTTGCGCGAGACCATCGCTGGCCTGATCTCCAAGGGTGGTTTTCCCCAGTTCCTGCTCGGCCCGGTGAATTTCGATGCGATGTATCAGCAGAAAAAAGATCAAGAATCCGGCCAGGCTGCTAACGGCGGGGCCGAGTCGATCACTACGGCTTAAACGCTTAAGCCGAGCGCCAGGCATTCGTCCGACTCGTCAAATACCGTGAACGCTTCGCCCTATCGTGTCGCTGTGATCGGAGCAGGTTCCTGGGGCACCGCTTTGGCCCTGCTCTTGGCGCGCTGCAAACAACAGACACTGCTGTGGAGCGGCGAGCCCGGCCATGCGCAAGCGATGGCCCAGAGCGCAACGAATGAAGCTTACCTTCCCGGCATCCCTCTCGATGAATGGGTAACGCCATCGGATGACTTTGTAGAGGCAGCAAATGCAACACATCTGGTCCTCGCAGTTCCGAGCCACGCATTTCGTGACGTCCTGACACGGTTGAAAACACAATTGCCGAATGACGAGCGACGTTATATCTGCTGGGGAACCAAAGGTTTTGAGCCCGATACCTCGCTCCTGCTAAGCGACGTATTTAATGAAGTCATGGCAAGGAACGCCATCCCTGCTGTCGTGTCCGGGCCGAGTTTTGCGGGGGAAGTGGCACGGGGACTTCCTAGCGCACTGACCGTCGCCGCAGAACACCCTGAAGACGCTGCCATTGTTGCGGCCTGGTTCCGAGACCAGAACACCCGGGTCTACATGAGCACCGACTTGCGAGGTGTCCAACTCGGCGGTGCGATCAAAAATGTGATGGCTATTGCTGCGGGCATAAGCGATGGGCTTGGATTCGGGGCCAACGCCCGGGCGGCGCTCGTCACACGAGGGCTTGCTGAGCTGACCCGCCTGGGCCAGGCACTTGGTGGGCGTGCCGACACCTTCACGGGCCTAACGGGTTTGGGTGATCTGATCCTGACCTGTACTGATGACCAGTCCCGAAACCGGCGCGTGGGCCTTGCCATCGGTCAAGGTCAGGATATCTCCCAAGCACTCAAAACCATCGGTCAGGAGGCTGAAGGAATCAATACCGCACGGGAACTCTATCGACAAAGCAAGGCGCTCGGTGTCGAGATGCCAATCAGTGAGCAGGTCTATCGGATCGTCTTTGAGGGCCTGAATCCTAAACAGGCTGTAACCGCGTTGCTTTCGCGAGAAGCCCGGGCAGAGGGCTGATAACCCTGCGAAAACGGCTGCCAGGTTTTCCGGCGCGCCTTATCGCTTCGCGTCTCCCTGACTCACCTCGAGAGTAACGGTGTCATCACGGTCTCAAGCGCGCTTGGCTGGACACCGAAAGACAAAAGGGCGTTGCAATCACAGGTGCTGGGCACCTGAAGTGAGTAATAGTTATCGAGCGTAAAAAGCGGATCAGGAAGTTGCTGCAAAACAAGGCCCTGAAGCCGGGCTGCCCAATCCGGCACACCGATAATCAGCCGGCGTTTTCCAATCGCTGACGCCGTGAATTCGATCAACTCGCGAAACGTGTAAGTCTTCGGGCCGCAAAGATCGTAGGAACGGCGGACACCCGCAGTGGTATCGCCTGCCAACACGCTGGCAAAAGCCTGGGTCACATCATCCACCCAGACCGGGGCGAACTTCGCGCCCGGACACACCAGCGGAAACACCGGCAGCCAGCGTAGCATGCCCGCGAACTGTCCGAAGAAATTGTCGCCCGTGCCGAAAATAATCGACGGCCTGAAAATATCGACTGCTAGAGACTCGGAGGCGGCGTTCACCTCCCCTTCTCCTTGGGCTTTTGATCTCAGATAAGCACTTGGTGGATCTTTCATATCAGCTCGAAGCGCGCTCATGTGCAGATAATGTTGGACACCCGCACTGGCGCAGGCCTGCACCAGCCGAGCCGGCAGTTCCGCATGCACAGACTGAAAGCGCTGCGCGCGTGATTCGTGAAGAATCCCGGCAAGGTTGATAAGCACGCCGTGTCCCGTCAGGGCATTGACGCAGTCCTCGGCCGACTCGGTATCCACCTCGACGACAGCTGCTGGAGCCAGCCGTGCCGCGAGATCGTCGGATGACCGGCGTGTGAAGATCGTGACCCGGTAACCCTGCGACAACAGCCGCGCACAAAGGTAACGTCCGACAAAACCCGTGCCGCCAACGATGGCGATCGGCTGTGCTTGCGCGACGGGTGGGGATTTGCTCATGCTTGTGAAACCGGTGAGATGCACTGCGGGCTGTCATTTGCTGGGCTGTTGACGAAGCGGCTGACGGGCAACGAGCGCAAGCGTTGCGAACTTGACCGAAGCATCGCACTGGCCGCGTCCAGCTCCAGTGAAGATGCTTTGAGCCACTCCTGATGATGCATGCGGTCTAGGATCATAGGCATGCGTGGATGTATGTCCCGACAGAACTCGCTGGCCTCGGTGGTGATCACACAGAAACTTTCAATGGGCTGCGCCGTCAGAGTCATGTTACGAGCCCAAAGGCCCGCCATCACAAATGGCGTACCGTCCTCAAGCGTGATGTAAAAAGGCTGCTTAGTGCCGTCCGCATGGCGCTGCCATTCAAAATAGCCGTCGCAGAGCACCAGACATCGGCTAGTGCGAAAGCCGTCGTGGAACATTGGCTTTTGGCCCAGCGTCTCGGCTCTTGCATTGATCGGTTTTGGCATCTTGGGATTTTTTGCCCAGGCCGGTACAAATCCCCAGGTCAGGGACCTTAGACCCGGGCCGGTATCGGTAGAGCACACCACCGCAGCCGCGCGCGAGGGTGCCACGTTATAACTCGGCGCGACGGAATCGTTGCTTTGGACGATGAGGTCCGGGGCATCGATTACCTCCAGGAAATCCGATACCGGACGGTGCCGGTCAAATCGACCGCACATTAGGAGCGGGTAGGCATTGCAGTTTCGTTGTCTTCACTTACCGGGTCGGCTAGATTTGAGTGTCTCAGGCAATACTACTGCAGATAATGAGTAGCTACGAAAACTATTCCAAGACCAGTGCGAGCTACGACACGACTCGCCCCCCTCAAGGGCTCGAAGTCATCCGCACAGTATTGTCGACAAACACCGTGCCGCTTGAAGCCCAGATGTTGCTCGATGCAGGCTGCGGAACCGGGCAATACACTGCGGCGCTCATCAACGATGTTGCGCAGATCACGGCGGTTGATCTTAACGAGGCCATGCTTGATGCAGCCAAAGAGAAGCTGCGCGACGAGACGGGATCAGGACGTCTTGTTTTCCATCAGGCCTCGCTTGAGGCATTGCCGATAGACAGCCAAAGCGTTGACGCCATTATGGTCAACCAGGTGCTACATCATGTGCCGGATGATCCGGAAAAGCACTGGCCCGGGCATCAGCGGGTGTTCGCGGAATTCGCCCGGGTACTGAAACCCGGAGGCATGATCGTCATCAACAGTTGCAGCCATGCGCAGCTGAGATCAGGATTCTGGTTCTATCAGTTGATTCCCAATGCGATCGAGCACATCTGCCGGCGCACCTGCGATCCCACGGTAATCGCCGAACTGCTCCAGGCAACCGGCTTCAGCCAGACAAAGCATACCGTGGACGCCGAAATCGTGATGCAGGATGCTTCCTACTTCAGCGCCGAGGGCGTTTTCGATCCCAACTGGCGCAACGGCGATTCCATCTGGGCGCTGGCGACCCCGGATGAACTTGAAACCGCGCTCAAGGAGGCAGCCCGACTCGCTGAGGCTGGCGAACTTGACTCCTTCATGCGACACCACGACGCCAAGCGGCAAAGTGTCGGGCAACTGACTTTCTCCTCTGCACAAAAGCTTTGAGGCGCGATCCGGTAGCGGCTCTGCACGGGCCGTTCACGGCAACCGTTAGAATCGTGTGGAATTTTCTTTAAACCGTATCGATGCGAAATATCTTTCGATTTCTAATCCCGTTGCTGCTCGTCGGAGCCGGTGTTGTACTTTTTATGCAGCTCAAATCCTCGGGGCCCGAAGAAGTGCCGGCGGTGGTCACCGAACGCCGCTGGCCGGTCGAAGCGGTGCGGGTGCAGTTTAAGGAACTGCGTCCAACGGTCCGGCTGTACGGGCGTGTGGAGTCTCCGACGGAATCCCGCATCCGCTCAGCGCTATCAACCGACGTCGGTGCCTCTTTTGCGCTAGTGGGACAGGCTGTTCGTCAGGGCGAAGTCCTGCTGCAGTTGGACAATATGGACGCCACTTCGACACTGTCACAGCGACAGGCCGAACTTGCAGAAATCGAAGCCCGTATAAGAAGCGAAAATAGCCGCTACCGCAACGACCTCGCCGCGTTGACACAAGAGCAACAACTGCTGGCCCTGACCCAAAGCGCACTGCAACGTGCTGAAAAACTGGCGCAGACCCAGGCAGGATCACAGGCGAATGTCGACAACGCTCGCGAAGCCGTTGCACGCCAGACCCTGAGTCTTTCCAGCCGCCGCTACGCAATTGAAGACCATCCTCCCCGTCTCGCCCAACTGCAGGCCCGCCGTCAGCAGGCTGCGGCACAACGCGACCGGGCTATCAGGGACCTTGAGCGAGCACGGGTGACGGCTCCCTTTGCCGGAAGAATCACCGCGGTACACGTATCCCCGGGAGACCGCGTGCATCCGGGAGACCGCCTCGTTGACCTGTTTGACACCACCGCCACCGAAGTCCGGGCCCAAGTGCCCAACCGTCACCTGCGCACAATCCGGCAAAGCCTTGCCGATGGGGTCACCATCAGCGCTACCGCAATGATGGATGGTGGGGAGTTTGCACTTGAATTGACACGGCTTTCGGCAAAGATC